>CAYOMI010000239.1:0-2384 GCA_964405005.1 uncultured Planctomycetales bacterium
TATATATCCTTTTCTCTTCTTCTTTTTTCCATATATAAGATCAATATAAATTTTCTTCTCCATATCAAAATTCATCTCTAACGGCTTAACCGCAATTCAAAGTCACGATTTCCGTCGTTTAAAATAACACTGTCTTGCTTTATACTCACTACTATATATGCACCAACCCAGTCACCAACTTTAACAATACTCTCATTTATTATTGCCATAGGATTAGTTTTATCCCAGAGGATACCATTTAACTGGATACTGGATGACGAGGTCTCTTGAGGTTTTATGGGCGCAGCTGTAAAGGGGTCTATTCTCATTTCTAATTTAGCAGTTTCCTCTTCCTGTAAAACAGATATCTCTTTAACAGGAACCTGCTCCTCTACGACTGCTATAGCAGAAGTAGCAGGCACAGCACTAACAGCGCTCCTCGTAGGCCTTTTCTTTTTTATGGTATTTAATGAATTAACAAAGGCCGATACTAAAATAAGTACCAAGACACCAGTTACAATTAGCTCGATATTTTTTTTATTCATCTTAAGAAAGTAGATATAAATTAATATCTAATATAACGTTTAGCTTTGAGGTTCCAGATTTATTAACTAATAAATTTTGAATGGATACAAATGCAGGCAGGTCTTCTTTTAAAGAATGAATATATCTTACTAAATCTTTATAAAAACATGACATCTCTATTGAAACAAAGATGCTCTGGCAGGTTTTGCCATCTATCTCTACATTGTTATTATTCTCATCAAAAAAATCTTTCTTTGGCTGAGGTCTGATAGAAATAATTTCTATATTTAATTTTCGGGCCAGGCCAGAAATAGCCTTAATGGCCTCTTGTTCCTTGGGGGGAAATTTATTATTTAACTCTCGAAATCTTTCTCTAAGCAAACTAATGCCTTCGTCCATACTTTTGCTCTGGCTGATTGTGGCTTCTATTTCACTAATCTGAGACTCTACAGTTGATAATTCTTTCTTAATCTGCGCTACGCGATTGCTGCTTGGCAGATATATAAAAAATATAAAAATCAAAAATACTCCTGCCCCAATAAGACTTAAGACGATTATCTTTTTCTGTGTTGAACTTAAGGATATTTTTTTCATATCAGTTAATAAGCAACATCACATCTTATCTCAAACTCCAAGACACCACCTATATTCCTTGAAGAAAGAAGCGTGGCCTCCTTTAAAAAAGACGATGCCTCGCATTTCTGTATAAAATCAGTCAATGCGGTTTCCGCATTCTCTTCACTGCCAGAAGCTACCCCCCTTAAAACCAGTGTATGTTTACCTTGTTCAAAAACTAATTCATTTAAAACAATTTCATTGGGAATTATAGCACTCAACAGTTTTAAAACCCCCTCGACATTGACTCTATCTTTCTGTATCTTCTTTATAAGGGTATGGCGGGCATCAATCTTCTGCTTTAAATTTTTGATAAAGCCGACAGCCTCTAAATGCGCTTTAGCGTTTTTAAGCCGTTTATTATAGTCGTATATTTGGAATTTCATCATGAATAGCGAAAACAACAAAATTACCCCTAAAACAACTGCGCCGATTCTTAGGGAAACTTTTTCCCAAAGTTCAATCTTATGCGCCTTGATTTCCGCGGGAGCCAAATTGATATCTGCGGAATCTGCCAAAGTAGCGCCGATACTACTCATTATCTGATTTTGTTCCTGCTGAAATTTATCCCTCAGTGCTTCTGGCAAACTTATAAAATTGGGCAAGGGTAGCAGCGCTACGTTAACCGTCAACTCTTTATTTAGATACCAGTCCAAATTTTTTAAATTTGCTCCATCGCCAGTGATATATAGGGTGGGTGGGCTTTCTTCCTGGAAATTAGAGGCAAAATAAATAAAAGAACGCTTTATCTCTCTTGCGAGATTTTCTAAGACCGGCCGCATTAAAGAAATGATATGAATGCCTAGAATATTATCCTGAAGGAGGGTGCTGCCGTCTTTGGGGATACCGAAGTTATTTCTTATTTCCTCTGCCTTCTCAGGAGTAATCTCAAGTTTTCCTCTATCAGATACCAAGGTGCCGGTCAAAGACTGAGTAAGTTTCTCAGAAGAAAAGCCCAGCACCCTTATGAAATTTAATTTGCTATTTTTGTAGATACAGAGGGTAGTATCGCGCCTGCCAATATCCAAGACGGCTACTATCGATGGGCTTGCTTGTAAATATCTTAAGATATTGGCGTAGTTAAAATGGCTGGTTGAGATACGCAGGGGCAGGAGCCCGCAGTCATTTAACAATATAGGCGTATATTTATTTATGGCCTCGGGTTTTGCCAAAGCGCAGATTATTCCATTTTTCTGCGCGCCCTCAGTATCAGTAAATTCCTTTACCACCTGCCAATCAAAAATACTATTTACCGGGTCTAAAGA
>CAYOMI010000240.1:0-2371 GCA_964405005.1 uncultured Planctomycetales bacterium
CCAACCAATCCCCTGAGATTATCACTGATGAATGGGCTGAGCCGATAATCAGCCCATCCGGCAGGATAAGTATCTATGTTCCGCCAAAAGAGGTAAGGGATTTTCTGGAAGAACCCAATCCGGAAAACGCAAAGGCATACTTAGCTTGGAGCTTAAAAAGGATTAAGAAGTTCATCTTAGCGCAGGAATTACTAAGAAAAGAAGCAAAGGAGCTTGAAGTAATGAAGGAAACCAAAGGTTTGCTTGAACCCAATTCTTCAGCCGGATTTAGAGATACTAACAGCAATACCCAGGCTACAGCGAGTTATTTATTCTATTTTATGCTTAAGGGATGTCCGAGTTGTGAGAAAGAATCCCGGGTGATAGAGGATATCTACCTCAATCATCCTGAAATCAGAATCGAAGCCTTTGCCAAAGGGTTCTCTGATAGGGAACTAGAAAACTTTAGGTTCTCTGCCAGACAGGATAACGGCATGAGCAGCCTTTTTAAGGTTGAATCGTATCCGGCTATCGCGGTATTTAACAAAAAGAATAAAAGGTATTTTCTGTCAGGATTTGTAGATAAAGAGAATATACTTAGACTGCTTAGATGAAGAGAATCTTAATTAGTTTAGTTTTAATCTTAGCAACAAGAAGTATAAGCTACGCTGATATTTTCTCTAAAGACGATACCTCGCCTTATACTATTGAAAGCGCTATTTATGAAGACAGATCCGGCTTTTACTACCGGGGAGGCATTGACTATAGGCCAAGCGTTCCGCCTGATGAGCCGCAGGTGGGTTATTCAATTTTAAGCGGTTCGCCTGGCTGCAGTGGCTTTGATTTAGCCTCAAGCTTTAACAGTGTTTTCTCAGAACAGATCCTAGCAGATTACCTTAAAGGTATATCTAGTGCGGCAATTGCCGCTGCGCCAATGCTATTATTGGAGTATGTTTCGCCAACCCTGGCCGATATAATTAAACACTTTAATGCTATGACTAATATGCGTTTAGGCCTAAGGTATGCCCAGTGCGAGGATATTGAGAAGGCAGCCGGCGAATATATGGATAAACTCAGGAAGAAAAGCGAAAGCGAATGCGTTAAAGAAAAGGTCGGCACTGGTCTTGATATTGATGGTGCTCTTAAAGTCTGCAAAGCAGGGAAGGACCCTTTTGCCTTCCTGAAGAATGCTGAAGGCATTCCCTTGGCACAGGGAGGCAAAATAAACGTTCTATCCGACATCTTTAAAAGGATTAATATCCCACAGGAGAGAAAAGAATTCATTGAATCTGTTGTCGGTGAAACTACAATTACCGCATCTCAAATTGAAAACAATAAAGGCGAAAAGTCTATTTACAAAGTAAACGAGGAATTTAGAGATGAAACCTCACAAAAGCTATTTCCTCTTGTGGATGAATACATCAACTCAAAGAGCGTATCCAGCGATTCCTTGAAAGAACTATCTCTACCTAACAATCCCGTAACAGAAGAGCAGATTAAGAATATTGCCTTAATGCCTAAGGCAAAGCAATATATCGCCATTGCCAAAATTTCATCTGACATAGCCTATTTTAAGACCATATCTCAATACAGGCAGGCTATAGATGATTTATTAGAGGCAATGCGCGCGCCAGGCTTAGATGATGTCCAACGAGGCGTACTTGAAAGAGATTATAATTACCTAAAAGAGAAGCTCGAAAGATTCAAAGAGGAAAGAGAAATTTATAAGGACTACAACGAATCCGTTGCCGGTATTTTATCAGAATCAGAAAAAGAAAAACTCAATATTATTATAAATGATGATGGGACAAGTTCGTATTTCAGCGATAGCGTTGAAACGCAGGATAAGAAAGAAATGTATCTTCCTGTGACAGAGGAGCAGCAATGATGGACACAAATTAGCTTTTGGATATCTAATGATGGGAATTTAATTTTTCTGCCCCCTAGCCTTCTAGCTAAGTTATAAAGTTTTTCCCTTTCGCTGGGCCATTTTATCTACCCTTAACCGCTACTTCAATCAATTACTTCCTTTCTTGTTTTCTGTTTTTTCTTGTCGTCACGTAATCCTCTTTCTTTTTATCCGCCTACAATAGCCCAAGATTGACTTTTGTGCAAGAAAATCCTTGAGAATAATTCGCCTCTACCTTGCACTTGTGGTCTGCCTCAAGATGCAAGGTATCAGAAGCATTCTGCCCCTTCGGGGAGTCTCAATTTTTCTCAAGGACTCCACTGATACTCACTCACTTGCGTTCGTTCCTTTCGGGCATACCTGTTTTCTTGACAAAAGACGGTATTTTCTGGGTTGCCTGAAAATGCCTTCAAATCATTGGGCTTATATTTCCGGCGTCAAAAGAAAGGAGGCTCACATGAGCCAAGTAAAAACAAAACAAAA
>CAYOMI010000241.1:0-2371 GCA_964405005.1 uncultured Planctomycetales bacterium
CAGATATAAATATGCAAATGGGTAGATTATAAAATTGAGAGGATAAGATGCTACCAGAAACAGTACAGACTCCAACAGCTGAAACGCCGGTTAAAACAGAAAAACAGAGTAATTGTCTAAACTGTAATAAACCTATTAAAAAAATAAAACGTTATTATCGCGATGGTAAGTTCTATTGTAATAAAAAATGCTGGCGTAATTACATAAATAAAATCAAGGAAGAGAAAACAAAATGACCAGAAGCAGAAGAATAGAGCGACGGCAATATCCACGCTTAAAACAAAAACTTCCCCTTACCGTTGTAGCTAATGGATATGATTTCGCCACTACAACTGAAAATGTAAGTTGCATAGGAGCGTATTGTCATGTAAATAAATATATCCCTCCTTTTACCAGAGTTATGGTTAAGCTATCCCTACCAATTATAAGTAGAAATAACAACTATACCGTTAAATGTAAAGGTGTAGTAGTAAGAACCGAGGATGAAAACAGAGGGGGATTTTATATTGCTATTTTCTTTAATGATATAAAAGATAATCAGCGAGAAAAAATATCCCGATATATAAATCAGTTCTTGCCCCAAAAATCCACCGGTATTTAAAAATACAGATGGTCTTATTAAGGTCAGTCTGTGTTTTACTTGTCTGTATTAGCCTATCAGTAAAAATTTATGCAGATAATAAAAAGATGAGGATAAGACTTAAACCCGCCCATCTAAAAGAAGAGAATCTAAAATCTCTGTTAGAAAAACGCCACTCCCAGCGCAATTTTCAACAAACCTCTCTAAATCTGGATGATTTAGCGACTTTAGTCTGGGCGACCTGTGGAAAGAAATTTGATGCACTTACCTCGGCCACGAGAACAATTCCTTCTGCAGGAGCAACTAATCCTTTAGAATTATTTATTGTTGTGGGTAAAAATAGTGTGGAAGGGCTTGAAGAAGGGGTCTATCATTATCTTATAGAAGAACACTCTTTAGAGCTTGTGGTAGAAGGGGATAGAAGACTTCGGCTATCCCGGGCCTGTCTAGGGCAGGATTTTATTGAAAAGGCTCCTGTGAGTCTAATTATAAGTGCTGATTTTAGACGTACCACTAATCGCTATGGAGCAAGGGGCAGGCAATATGTTTATATGGAAGCAGGCCACGCCTGTCAAAACACATATTTGGTGGCAACTAGTCTTGGTTTAGGCACAGTGGAAGTAGGTGCTTTTGTTAATGAAGAGGTAAAGAGTGCACTTGATTTAGATGAAAACTATTGCCCTTTAAGTGTTATGCCCGTAGGATACACTAAATAATGGGAGAAGTAAAGAAACCACAAGCAGTAAAGCTAATCGTCGGTTTTATTTTTAAAGAAGAGGAGGTCCTGAATAAAGCTAGAAAACTTTTAGAAAAGCAATTTGGAAAAATAGATTTTGAAAGTAATGTCTTGGCCTTCACGCATACTGATTATTATGAAAAAGAATTAGGAAAAAATCTTAAAAGAAAATTCATTAGTTTTGAAAAATTAGTCCTGCCGCAGCATCTACCTAAGATAAAAATAATTACCAATAAAATTGAGAAGAAATTTTCGTATACTTTAACCCGTAAGATTAATATTGATCCTGGATATCTTAATCTTGGAAAGGTTATTCTTGCAACCACCAAAGATTATAAACACCGAATTTATTTAAACGAGGGAATATATGCCGAGGTAACGCTTTTCTATCAGAATAAAAGCTTTAGGTTCTGGGAGTGGACTTATCCGGATTATAAAACTGCTGAATATATTGAGATTTTTAATCAGATAAGGGATATTTATTGTCAGCAGATTAAATAAATGTATCCTTCCTATTTAGAGGCATACTATAGCGGTAAATTAGAAAAGGTAATTGAGAAAGCATTTAACCTGCTTAAATCCTGCTCCATTTGTCCACGACATTGCAATATAAACCGCCTAAAAAATGAAAGAGGATTTTGTAAAACTGGACTTTTGCCAAAGGTATGTAGTTTTATGCCACATTATGGAGAAGAACCACCTATCTCAGGCAACCGTGGTTCAGGAACAATATTTTTTTCTTACTGCAATATGGTTTGTGTTTATTGTCAAAATTATAGATTTAGCCAGTTAGGAGAGGGCAGGGAGGTGGAATTTGAAGAATTAGCCCAATTTATGCTGGAGTTACAAAAAATGGGCTGTCACAATATAAATTGTGTTAGCCCTACACATATTATGCCACAAATCTTAAAGGCATTAAACATCGCTATCGCAAAAGGCTTAGAGATCCCAATGGTATATAATACAGGTGGATATGAATTACCTCAGATACTAAGAATACTGGAAGGTATTGTTGATATTTATCTTCCAGATATGCGCTATGCTGATAATCTGTC
>CAYOMI010000242.1:0-2353 GCA_964405005.1 uncultured Planctomycetales bacterium
TAAGAGACAGATTTTGGGCGTGATGGATGACCCGTATGCGGTTATCTTTAGTTGCTAAATTTTCTGCGATATTACCTGTCCTATCGCTGCTTCCATCATCAATTACAATAATCTCAAATTTTTCTGATATCTCGGGCATAAACGCCAGGATATCTCCTATAATCTTGGTAATACTCTCTTCTTCGTTAAAAGCTGGGACTATTATAGAAATATCAAACATAAAAATAACTACGTAGTTATGACTATCTTTGATTTCTTCAAGATATTCTCTGCTTCCGTAAAGTATTCTTTAACGTCATGCTGCTTCATTATCCAATTAACATAATTTTGAATACCTTCCTCTAAAGTATATTTTAACTGAAAACCTAAAGCCTTAAGCCTGCTGCTATCAGAAACTAAGTGCCTGACTTCTCCGATACGGAATTCATTCTTAATGAGAAAGTTCATTTTTCTGTTTAATTTTTCAGTTAATATACGCGCGAAATCTGATATCTTAACCGCTTTGCCGGATCCGACGTTAAAGACATTGTAATCGGCGAGGTCATTTTCCATTACAAAGAGATTTGCCCTTGCTACGTCATGCACATAAATAAAATCTCTTGTTTGATTGCCATCTTCGTATATTACCGGAGGCAAGCCGTTCAAGATCCTGGTAGAAAAGATAGAGCAGACTCCTGTATAAGGATTATAAATTGACTGTCTAGGCCCGAAGGTGACTGAATATCTTAAGGCGACTGTAGGTATATTATTATCTTTACCCCAACCTAAAACTAATCTCTCCTGAAAGTATTTTGTTAATCCATATACTGTGGTGGTGCCTATTTTCGATTCTTCGTCAGTAGGCAATGGCTTTAGCTTATCCGAACAAATAGGGCATTTGACTTCCCATTCTCTCTGCTTTAATTGCTCTATCGTCCTTAAGGCTGGATATTGGACTCCATGGGCTGGACAACTATATCTTCCTTCTCCGTAGACTGCTTGAGAAGAGGCAACGACGATTTTCTTAACGGCATAGCCCTTTAGTTTAATTAATTCTAAAAGCTTTGCGGTACCGAGACTATTTACATCCACATACTTTGAAATCTCGGGAGTAAATCCTCCGAAAGCCGCTTGATGAAAAATTATATCTATATCCTGCAGCGCAGAATCCAAGTCTTTTATATTTCTCATATCACCCATGATAAACTCCGCTTGCTCGGGAATCCAACTCGGCTTGCCGAAAAGATGAGTTTGTTTTTCTAGATTATCAAAAATTCTGACTTTGTAGCCTTTCTTTAAAAGAAGATCGACTAAATGCGAACCTATTAGACCAGCGCCTCCAGTTACTAATGCCTTCATAATTATTCTCCTTAAGATCTCTTGTTATTCCTCTAAGCTAAAATCTACTTGTCTCTAAATTCATAAGGCTTCTTAAAAAATCCCTTAAAACAAATTAAATCTTTAACGGATTTTATTTTTTTTGCCGGATTACCTGCTACGACAGAATTTTTAGGAACATCTTTAATAACAACAGAACCCGATCCGATAAGAGCATTCTCTCCTATCAAAACACCTGGTAAAATGGTGCTATTAGCTCCGATCTTAGCAAATTTTTTGACTCTTGCTCCGCCAGTACAATCCTTATAACGAGGACATGGCGGATGAAGATCATCCGTAAATACAACACCTGGACCAATGAAGACACTATCTTCGATAGTAACGGATTCCATAAAACAACTGCTGTGGATACGGACATGATTTCCTATTTTGTTGTCTGGCTCGATTGTGGAATTACTGCCGATGCTTACATCATCACCTATAATATTGCCTTCTCGAATAAGCACATTGTGGCCTGTTTGAAAATTCCTTCCGATGACTGTTCCGGCATAGATTACTGTCCCTGAACGTATCACGGCCTTATCTTTGATAATGGTTTTCAGCTCTGCCGGCGCTCTATTCCTAAGAGGCTTACCTATTACGCATGATGATTCGATGTAAACATCTTTGCCTAATTCCACTCCTGGATAAATTTCAAATTTTCTTGTCTTTAATTTTGGCATATTTTTATTCCTATTCTTTCCCAATTTTTACAAAAGCGCCATCATTCTTTAATGACTCCTGTGCGGCTTCGATAACTTTTACAACTCGCAAGCCGCACAGTCCATCGGTCTTTGGGTTTTGATTATTTTCGATACAATGAATAAAATGTTGACACTCAATCCGTAAGGGCTCAATCATCTCAAGATTGGGACTCACGATTTCACCGATACGATAAGCAGGCAAAAATTTTCGGTAATCTTTAGCATTAATTATATCTACGCCACGGTTGCAGATTTTTATTTTTTCAGCCAACTCATTATCATCATATATAATC
>CAYOMI010000243.1:0-2337 GCA_964405005.1 uncultured Planctomycetales bacterium
GCTGCCCGAACTGGTTAATAAACAGAACCTTCAGGATTGTATGCTATCTGCCCGGTAAAAGCAAGCGGAACTCTATTGCCCAGTTAAGGCGCGAAAATCTGCTACTTAAAACCTGAAAATAGCCCAATTTCAGGCTAATAACCGTTATTTCTTAGGCAAGACCGTATTCCTGGCTATTTCCAGAAACTCCTCAGCTAGCTTTATAAGCTTCTCACAGCCAGCTTGGGACCACCGATTGTAATAATCAGCCTCTTCCCTTAAGGTTTTGGCCTGCTGGAAGCCTTCCAGGATATAAACCGGGATAACCTTTGTTTCAACATATAGAGTCTTTATGGCAGCTACCAGGCAATAATGACTATGTTCCCGCAAGCTTCTGGCATATAGCAAGGCTCTTGCGCTGTGAAACATCGAATAATAGGTTTGAATTGTTGCCCATTTATAATCAGCTTCACTGTAGGTCTTATGCGCCCGGGCTAGGTCTGCTTCTGCTGCTTCTATTTCTTTTTCAGCCAAGGCGGGCCCGCGTGAAAACGGCTTAATCTTGCCCCGTTTTAGGCAGTCATCATATTCTATGGTCATTCCTTTTCCTCCCAGAGCGTTATACCGCGCTCAACCTCCTGCATGAAGACTTTTTCGCTTTCCTTGAAGCTGACCATCTCAGTTGCAGTCTTAATTACAGTCTGGAGTTTTTGCTTAGTCTTTATGGAAGAGACTGCGCCTTTTGTCGCTTCAGGCTCTTTTGAGAGTATAAAAAGGTCAATGTCGCTGGTAGAATCGTTCTCTCCACGGCTGTAACTGCCGTAAAGCACAATCTTGCGTGAGAAAGGTTTAAGCTTGGCTACGATAGGACGCAAGGAAAACACATTTTTCAACACCTTAAACTGCTTTATGGCTGCGTCATCATAGACAATACGGTAAAAGATAACCTTCCCTCTTCTTTCCTGCAAAACCAGACCTTGGCGCATAAGCTCTTTTAAGGCAAAATACACACCTGCCCTGCTGGCAAGAGTGTCTTTCTGGATTTCGCTAACTAAGAATTCCTTACTAGGATCCTGGGCAAGATACGAAAGCACCTTAAGCGAATTAGTTGCGCCGAATATGTCAATTACCTTATTATTTCTTTTTCCCATCTTCTCTCCTGTCTAATGTATTAGACAGTTGTTTATTATATTAGACAATTGGAATAAGTCAACGCTTTTCTTAGATCTTAGCTTCTTGCACTTGCGGAAGGTAAAATGATTTCTATTTGTTCCGCAGAACAATTTCTTATCAAGCGATATTCAATCAAAGGCTTTGATAATAATTGTAAGTAAGTAATGCTAAATCTGAAATCAATCTTTTTGCTGGTTCCGCAAACTTGTGTTCATGCTGAACCAAAACGCAAATCAGAAAATTTCCTTTTGGGGTATATACTATTCCTACATCATGGCAAATATGACTTTCTAAGCCTGTCTTATGAGCAATAAATGCCCCGTCTTTGGGAAGCTTTCTGGGAATACGATCATTGATTTTCTGTTGCCCCAATAATAGAAGGCATTGTTTAGATGCTTCTTTATTCATAAAATTATTGCGGTAAAGTTCCTCTAAAACAAAAGCCATATCTTCAGCAGTCGTATAATTCTCTATTCCCTCTTTCCTTTCTTTAAAATCCATCATCTTGCGTACTATATTAGTACTCTTTAAGCCTATTTTCTTAAAATAAGTATTTAGCGTATCAAAACCTATATAATCTATAAGCAGGTTAGTTGCCGTATTGTCACTTTGCGTAATCATCGGCTCAATTAATTCTTCTACTGTAAAAACAGAGCCGACCGGTTTATCTTCTAATACTTTTGAACCTTCCACTTTTTCAGAAGCTTTAAGATATATGGCATCTTTTAGATTGATCTTTTTTTCTTCTGCTGCGTAAAAACAAAAGAGCATAATGGGGATTTTAACCAAGCTTGCCGAAGGAACCGGCTTATCTTTGTTAAAATCGATTTCCCAGCCCATATCTAGATCTTTAATAACAACGCTGGGGTGGTTGCCGAAAGCCTCGATCCTATTTTTGACCACACTCTCAAGGTTATCCCATGCGACCCGCCTTTTCTCTAATAAAATCCGCTTTTCTTCTGCTTTTCTGAAAGTTTGATATCTAGAGTAAGAAAAATAAGTAACTGAGCCTAAAAAACATGCTAGCACGCATATAAAAATGATCCTTTTTATCATAATTCAGCGAATAATTTTATTGAATGTCTTAATTTAGCTTATTATAAAATTCCTTCCAGGGAAAATATTTACCGGGGCATTCGGTCTTTGCCCCGGGAACCTGTCCGTGTCCCATAATCCGACTCATTG
>CAYOMI010000244.1:0-2335 GCA_964405005.1 uncultured Planctomycetales bacterium
AAACTACGTTTTTCTTTAATTCTGTACTTTGTCTAAAATATATTTTGTTATCTTTGCGCTCATAGGTGACGCTAAATTTTAACCAGGGACTATCTTCAACTACGCTATCAGGTATATATTTTACCGTAAAACCTTGCGGTATTTCAATCTCAAATATCAGTTCTTTACTATCTAATATTTCAAAATCAAGTGGATATTTCCTTTTATCTTTGGCGACCAATGAAGCATCCACTCCTGCTAATTGCGGCATAATCCTTAAATTACCCGCATTGGTAAAATATTCTGGGCCTTTAAATGTGTAGGTTAACAAAATTGGCACGTTAAGATTGTCCAAATTCTTAATCTCGTATTTCTCTAGGGTTGCCCCGATAGAAACATCCTGTATCTTCTCTTTAAAAGTCTCCTCAATTAATTCCGGAGGAGTATATAACAACCAGGCTCTCTGTGCCTGATCGTATATTCCATAAGTAAATACAGTTTTTTCGGCAGCGAGGCTTTCGTCATTATTTATTTTCATTTTTAAGTACTGCTTATTTAAATTGTGTTGCCCTGGATATAGAGGGGTATCTTGTATTTTATAACCCTTTTCTTCGAATATCATTACCTTTCTGCCTTGATCTCCTGCAGGCAAATCTTCCAAAGGACAGGTCTCAGCCGTCGGATCAAGAAAAACAATTTTATCTTTTAAAGCTAGTGCCACAATACAATGATTAAAAAATATAGCAGGAAAATCTTCATTTAAATTATAATATTCTTTAGTCGCAATAAGCACCGGCCAAGCACAAAAACCTGCCTCTTTTAGCAGCGTAACTAAAAGTATAGCCTGGTCTTTACAATCACCGTACTTATATCTAAAAATATCTTCTGCCTTGTGCGGTTCATAACCTGCCTGGCCGTATTCCACGGCTACGTAACGGATTTTTTGGGCACAGTAATTATAAATTGCCCTTGCCTTTGCTTCCTCAGAATTTTTATCTCTAATTAGCTCTTTTACTTTTTCCTTTATTATTGCATCTTCCTTTATCTTATCTTTGGTTAAATTCCACCACCACATATAAATATCCTGCCAGGAATCAAAACTGGAGATAAGTATAGTAGGATTAATCTCTACAGAGGCAGGCATAATGGACTCAGGAATTATTTGAGGGATACTATTAAAATGCCAACTATAAGTTAGAAAGCCACCTTTTTCTTTAATAATAGGTATGAGATTTGCACCGAAATTATTATATTTTTCATTTAGGTTTTTTATATGTAATGGGTTGTGCGCAGGAATGCTAATAGTAAAATTTGCCGCAATGATTGGTTCGGATGATTGCACAGGATAACTCAAGATAAAATCTTTATCATTTATTAGTTTATTGCGATATACCTTTACTTTATACTCAATACTTGCACCTTCAATAATCTCAGGAAAAGATATAATATAAGCACGAGCGTTGCTATAAAGAGGAAAATTCAGATATTTAGAAACATCCCGGATATGACGACTACCCACATCCACAACTTCTCCGTCTGGTTTTATGGTACGGGCATATTCCAGTTCTACTTTCTCATAGGTAGAATCATAACCAATACTCGTCTCGGAAAAATTTTCTTTACCGCGCTCATTTAAAATTTTAATAATGTAGTGCAGGTATGAGATTTGCCTGCCGTCGGCTGTTATTTCAATTTTCTCATCGCAAAATAATATGAGTGCGCCTGCCTGCGGATATTTACCTGGGGAGGGAGCATTTAATAAAATCCTATTTACGTCGGGATCGAGATTACGAATATGGTGAGAGCCTGTTTTTCTTTCAATAATCTCAATACGTTTTTTGGCCTCTGCTTTAAATTTCTCATCTTTTATTTTTTTATAGGCTTCTAATGCCTGGTCAAAAAGATTCAACTTTTCGCAGGTCAGCCCCTGATAGTATAGGTATTCATCATCTGGTATCTCTTCTCTATTAAAAACTTCTAAGGCATCGGTAAAATTACCTAAGTGGTAATAGGAAACGGCTAAAAACTTTTTAGCTAATGGCTCTTCAGTATTTTTAAATTCTTCTATTGCCTTTAAAAATTCTCCATAACTAAAGTACAGTTTACCGAGTTCAAAATGCAGGCGATCCAAATCTTTTCCCTGCGCAATTAAATTTTTGTAGATACCCACGGCACGCTGATAATATTCCTGGGACTCCTTAATATAATCCTGCGCCTGCAAAACTTTGTCATTTTGACCTAGACATAAATCCGAAATGCAAAATGTAAATATTAAAGCGATAATCCAAAATGCCGCATTTTGAATTTTTGATTTTTTATCGATATTTATAATACGCATTACAGGCTCCTTCACTCG
>CAYOMI010000245.1:0-2308 GCA_964405005.1 uncultured Planctomycetales bacterium
CCATGTCTAACTAAAATTAATCTCATACTAACTCTCCTAAAGTCTTCGCATCAGAAATGAAACACTTAAGATCACAAGAAACAAAAGGACAACAAATGTAAAAATAGCAGCCTGCATCGCATGTTGGAATGGCTTCTTTTTATCCGCGTAATGATGGCTATATTCTTCGTAGATAATCAAAAAAGCCATAATTGAGCCCAATACACTAAAAATCAGGCTAATAATAAAAGTTACTGAGAAAATCTGCTTCATTTAGAAGCCATCTTAGAATTGGGATTTCTTTTGCCTTTGTGTTCATAAAAACAAGGCCTCTACCTGTGATTATAGTAGAGGCCTATACAAAAGAACCTCTACTGTTATTAGTAGAGGTTATCAACCTTCTTGTCTTTTAGGTGGTTATATGGCGAACCTCATCGCCTTACTGCTGGTAAGATTGTACCACTAAAATACTATAAAGCAAGATAATTTTACATAACTCTTTGTTATTCAAGTTTTAAAATGGCTTCGGCTATCTTCTCCATAGTCCGTCTTTTAGGTGTCCATCGGCCAGCCCCAACTTTTAAGGTAAACTTTTTTAGACATACTAAAATTCAGTTTTTATCCATTCCTGTATTCTTTGCTCTATAGCATCTCTGACTACTCTTACTTTTACCAGCCTTTCCTCGTTGCTACCTTCAAATTTTGAAGGGTCTGTAAAACTCCAGTGAAGTCGCTTTCCTCTGCCAGGAAAAACTGGACACGAGCCTGATTGGGATTCGTCACAAACCGTAATGACGTAGTCATATTGCTTGCCTTGTTTGTAAAAATCAAAAACACTTTTGGTTTTATTCTGTGAAATATCAATACCAACCTCTTTCATGGCCTTAACTACAACCGGATTAAGCGTTCTTGGCTCAAGACCAGCGCTTTCAACCTCAAATTTATCTCCACCGAATTTTTTAAGAAATGCCTCTGCCATCTGAGACCTGGCTGAGTTATGTACACAAACAAATAAAACTTTCTTTGGCATATCACTCATTTGTCAGCTATGATTCGCTTAATATCTTCTGCTGTAAGGATTTTTCCTTCACTTACTACCTTGTCATCAATAACAAGTGCCGGTGTTAACATGATTCCTTTGTCGGTTATTCTTTTGATGTCCGTAACATGCTCAACCTGCGCTTTAATCCCTGCTTCTTTAAGTGCTTCTTCAGCATTGTGGGCTAAATCATGACATTTCGTACAACCTTTCCCATAAACCTGTATCTTCATATCGCCACCTCTTACTTTACAAAAGTTCCAAATATTATCCCGCTTATAGCAGCCATAATGACAACCAAAGATACATAAACAATGGTCTTTTTTGTCCCTATGACGCTTCTTATCACAAGCATGCTGGGTAAACTAAGTGCCGGTCCTGCTAAAAGAAGTGCTAACGCAGGACCCTTCCCCATTCCTGCGCCAATTAATCCTTGTAATATAGGCACCTCTGTCAATGTAGCAAAATACATAAATGCGCCAAATATTGATGCAAAGAAATTTGCAAATAAAGAATTCCCGCCGACTAATCTTTCCACAAACCTTGAAGGAATTATACCTTCATGTCCGATCCTTCCAAGTAGGAATCCGGCAACCAACACGCCTGCCAGAAGTAACGGCAATATTTGCAGGGCGAATTCCCAAGTAGATGTTGTCCATTTTTCAAGCTCACCTTTCCCAAACCAACTTATCAATATCAATGCCAACCCTATCCCAAAAATAGCTGTTATAATCCATTTAAGTTGGTATACCGCTACCCATAGCCCTGTATCTGAGATACTTGGCTTTGTCCAATTAGCAAATACAAGAATACCAATCATAGAAGCAAAATAGAGCGTATTCTTCCATAACGGCCGGCTTGACTTTTCTTCCGGTATAGTAAAGTTTCCCTCGGCATGCCTCTGTCTTTCTTCTTTTAGAAATATCAAATGCATAAGAATTCCCACGATTACGCTGAAAATAACAGCCCCCACAGCTCTGGCAAGGCCAAGCTGCCACCCTAAAACTCTTGCTGTAAATATTATTGCCAATACATTAATAGCTGGCCCTGAATAGAGAAATGCCATCGCCGGACCTAACCCTGCGCCTCGCTTATATATTCCGGAAAATAACGGCAAAACCGTGCAAGAGCAAACAGCTAAGATAGACCCTGAAATAGAGGCTACGCTATAAGCCAAGATTTTCTTTGCCGTTGCGCCAAAATATTTAATCACTGCTGCCTGGCTTACAAATACCGATATCGCCCCTGCTATGAAAAACGCCGGCACAAGACAAAGCAGAACATGTTCTC
>CAYOMI010000246.1:0-2293 GCA_964405005.1 uncultured Planctomycetales bacterium
GGGTGCAGGGTTTCTTGGGGATTCTGTGAGATTGTATAATAAACTCACGCTAGCTAAAATTTTTAAAGCCATATGTTTTGCCCTCTCTCATGTCTTTTCCACATGTTTTAGCCATCTACTGGTTCTAGTTATTTCTATCTGTTAATTTAGGTTGCCATCTTTAATCAATTTTTGCAATATTTTACAGAAGATTAACTTTAAGTAACTGGAAAGATTGGTTCTAGACCACTGTTAACAACCATAGCTTTCATCTCCCCATCTGATGGGTATTCTTCTGCAATAAATCTAGAAGCTGCATCTAATACCTTCGGTAAAAGATTAACATCTCCTACTGTATTGATGAAAATTTCCGGTTGTGCTAATGCCCAATGAACCGCCTTGTCGATATCACACTGCTCCATTAAGGGCTCATACCAAGTGCTGTAATCCTTCGAGTTATCTCTTCGAAGTCTTCTTGCAGTAGTCTTAATTGTTTGCACTGCCACGCTTCTAATTCTGCATTTTGCAACAAGTTCATAAAAGTCACTTTTATACTCAGGAATAGATATCGGTGGATAGTTATAAGGGAGGAGAACTGAATCGAAACTAAATCGTTCCATGCTCTTCATAAGCATTTTTGGTGCTTCAAGACCATGAACAGTCACACCAATATAACTAACAAGTTTATTTTCTCTCATTTCAACCATGGCTTCAAGTACACCCTCCTTCCCCATAGCCTGTTCCCATTCTACCATATCAATAAGACAATGGAGCTGAATGAGATCAATGTGGTCAATACACAAACGCTCCATTGAACGAAGAATACTGCTTTTTGCTTCTTTGTAGCTTCGTGCTGATGTCTTGGTTGCTAAAAAGAATTTATCGCGATACTGCTTCATCCAGCGTCCAATTAACATTTCCGAGTCACCATAATCTGCAGCAGTGTCAATGTGATTGACTCCATATTCAAAAAGGGTCTCAAGAGTACGGTCCGCATCAGTTTTATTAGCATTAAATAGGGCTGCTCCACCAAATATTGTTCTGGTGCTCAGATGTCCTGTTGTACCAAACATTATTTTTTCTATCATTTATTAACTCCTAGTTCTAGTACACAAACTCCTTTCCTTTACCTAATTCATTTAGTAACTTACGGTATGAGTTTGTTACATCAGCAAAATATCCTGAAGGATCAGCACTTGTATCTTTATTAAATGAAAAACCGCCTTCACTATAAATAATTTCTAATCCATCTATAATCCATCTAGTGTAATGCGTCATAAATACCTTGACAAATAAAATAGGTGTTATATAATGTTTGATATGAGAACAACAAAACCTATTATATTATCTTCTGATGAATGTCAGACATTAAAAACCTGGGCTCAAGCAAGAAGTATTCCTGCAAGATTGGTACAGCGCTCCCAAATCATTCAGATGGCTGCAAGTGGTATAACAAATACAGATATTGCAAAAAAGCTAAATATCTCACGCCCTACAGTGCAGTTATGGAGGTCCCGCTTTCTATCTTTAAGAATTTCTGGTTTAAAAAAAGATGCACCAAGGCCTGGTCGCATCCCTAAAATTTCACAGGCTAAAATAAAAGCTGTAATAGAAGCAACCATAAATACAACACCTCCCAATGCAACACATTGGAGTACAAGAACTATGGCAAAAGCACAGGGCATAAGTGAGGCAACAGTTAGAAGGATATGGAAAGTCCATAACCTAAAGCCACATCTTACTAAAACATTTAAGCTCTCAACTGATAAAAACTTTGTCGAAAAACTTTATGATATTGTTGGCTTATATCTAAATCCTCCTGATAAATCAATAGTTTTGTGTGTTGATGAAAAGAGCCAGATTCAGACTTTAGAGCGCACTCAGCCATCTCTTCCACTAAAGAAAGGAAGGTGTGGCACATATACACATGATTACAAACGAAATGGAACAACAACACTATTTGCAGCACTAAGCATGCTTGATGGAAAAGTTATAGGAGACTGCATGCCACGCCATCGTCATCATGAGTTTATAAGGTTTTTAAAAAAGATAGATAAAGAGACTGACTTTGGACTTGATCTTCATTTAATTGTAGATAACTACTCTACCCATAAGCATCCACAGGTAAAGTCCTGGATTGAAAGCCATCCACGCTTTCATCTTCACTTTACCCCAACTTCAGCTTCCTGGTTAAATCTTGTTGAGAGGTTTTTTGCTGAGATTACAAATAAGAGAATAAGGCGTGGTTCGTTTAAAAATGTAAAAGCTTTAATAAAAGCTATTAAAGATTATCTTGACAGTCACAACCAAAATC
>CAYOMI010000247.1:0-2265 GCA_964405005.1 uncultured Planctomycetales bacterium
CTTACACGCGTGAATACCTGGGCTGGGGTGTGTTCGCGCTGATGCCGCGGTGATGCGTTGGCGCATCCGGCGGATCGTCAACGGCTGTGCCGCGCAACAGCTGGTGGCTCGCCGAGATGTGATTGCACCGGAATTCATTTTTCGTCCACGACTACCCGTTTAGACTTATTACTATGATTATTCTTATATTTGCTTTGATTGGTTTGCTGCTTGGTTACGAGATAGTTATTGTGCATAAACGGAAGAAGAGGTCTCTTCCTCAGAAACTTCCGCAACAAGAGGCTCTTCCTCAGAAACCCCCGCAACAAGACCCTATTCCGCCGCAGAATCCGTCATATTTAGAGGATAAGCTATGGTATGAAGGAGAACTAAACTTTCTGTTTAAGTTCAATGAAAAGCTCTCCTTGAGCCTTAGTTTTCAGGATGTAATACAGTGTATTACCGAGGCTGCTCATGATTTCTTACCGATTGACCGCGCTGTGCTTCTTATGTGGGATGAAAATTCAGAAAAGTTTACGTTTGCATGCGCAGTCGGGTGGGAGCACGATCGCAGCCAGGAATCTTTGGTAATAGACAAAGATAGCATATCCGGAGTTGTGGTACGCAACAGAGAAGCGTTGGTGGTGTCCGATTTGGCGCAAGATTGGTATCTGAGCCGGCTGAAAAAAGAAGAGTATTTACGAAAAGCATTTATCAGCGTGCCGCTTATATTTAAGGATGAAGTTTTAGGCGTATTGCACGTCTGCGATAAAAGATCGCCTGGACCTTTCGCGCAGCGAGACGTGTCAGTAGTTATGAATATTGCCCGTATGGGGGCGATTAGCCTGCAGAACGTCCGGCTGTACGAGCAGACGTCTAAGAGAGCAGCAGAATTAAAAATTGCCTACGATGAATTGAAAGAAATGCAGGATAAGTTAATCCAATCGGAGAAACTCAAGGCTATCGGCCAATTGGCAAGCGGCGTAGCTCATGAGATGAGAAATCCCCTGGGAGTCATAATGCAGGGAGTCGGTTATTTAGAACAAATAATATCTCCGGAGGCAAAAGAGCCGCGCGAGACCCTATCTATAATTAAGGAGAGTACGCTAAGGGTAGATAGGATTGTAACCTCGCTTTTGGATTTCTCTAGAGCTACGAGGCTAGAATTGCATCCGGAATACATTGGCTCTATACTGGAGAGTTCTTTAAATCTGGTAAAAACAGAATTAAAGGATATCGAAGTAGTCAGGGAAATCCAGGAAGATATGCCAAAGGTTTTAGTAGACAAAAATAAACTAACGCAGGTATTTATTAACCTGTTCATAAATGCAATCCATGCAATGCCTGAGGCAGGAAGGCTTACTATCCGCAGCTTTGAAAAACTCCCGGAAGAAACAAAAAATAGCATAGATGAGAGACCGGATGCTTATTTTGAAGCCGGAGAAAAGGCCGTTGTCGTTGAAATTGAGGATACAGGGATGGGGATTTCTGAAGAAAACCTGAAAAGAATCTTCGATCCTTTCTTTACTACAAAAGGCCAGGGCAAAGGGACCGGCCTTGGATTATCTATAAGCCGAAATATTATTATTATGCACAAAGGGCTAATAGAGGTAAAAAGCCAGGTGAAAAAAGGAACCAGGGTAATTATTACTTTAAGAATTTCCAAGGAGTAATACCCGACCCTATCGGATGGGTCGGTATGCACTTTCTGTGCAAGGAGGGGGTAAATGTATAAAAAGAGAATATTAATTATTGATGATGAGGAGAATTTTTGTAAGCTGGTCAAGAAAAATATAGAACAGACAGGTGAGTTTGAGGTACACATAGCAACAAATGGGGATGACGGTATTAGGTTAGTTAGAGAAATAAAACCGGATTTGCTGTTGCTTGATATAGTAATGCCGGGGATGGATGGTGCCGACGTTGTTCAACTAATAAGAGATGACGAGAGTATAAAAGATACCCCTATTGTATTTTTGACTGCAATAGTAAGAGAAGAAGAGGCCAGTTCTCAGGCAAGTTTTACCAGGGGATATGCGCTTTTAGCAAAGACAGTAACTGTAGGAGAGCTTATAGCGTGTATTAAAAAGAATATTAGAGGATACGCGCAGCCTTGAAATGGTTCTCAAGATGTGTGAAAAGGGGATTTTGAGATTGAAATAGCCCAAATTCCTGCCTTTCCGTTTTAATTTTTACTACTCCGCGCCATATTAATCTCCAATAAACAGACACAAGGTTTTTATTTTACTTGACTTTTTGTTTAATTTTAGCTACGAATAAGTCGTT
>CAYOMI010000248.1:0-2261 GCA_964405005.1 uncultured Planctomycetales bacterium
CAAGCCATTCAAGCACGAGCTGACTCTCTGGATATGAAATGTAGTGACCTAATAAATTATATATATAAAATATATATATACAAGGGTATCACTTTATTGTATAATGTATTTATGTTTATCAGAGAGACTAAAACCGGTAATAAAAAGACAGGCGAGATCTACACCAAGCATCAGCTGGTGGAGTCCTATAGGACACAAAAGGGGCCAAGGCAGAGGGTGGTACTTAATCTAGGGCAGGTAAACATCCCCAGAAAGGACTGGAGAAGGCTTGCATTTGAGCTTGAGAACAGACTATCCGGACAGATTAGCTTAATTAATGACGCTAATATTTCATCAGCAGCTAATGAAATACTTAAAAACTACGACTTCTACAAAATAAGAAAGAAAAAAGAGGCTGCCAAGACTGACTGGCTAAAGGTAGACCTAGAGAAGCTATCTACCTCAAATAACAGAAGCTTAGGTCCAGAGCTTGCTTGTGAATACGCATGGGACGCTCTTTCTATGGACAGCATACTAAAAGTTGCCGGAATGGACAGAGGGTCAATAAATATAGCCAAGGCGTTAATATTTGCAAAGCTTATCAGTCCTTCAAGCGAAGCTTCAGGCCTTAAATGGATAAAAGAGGCCTCATCATGTGCTGAGATAATAGATAATAATCTTAATAGTCTTAAAAAAGATTCTGTATACGCCATAGGAGATGCTCTCTATTTATACAAGGACGAAGTTGAAGCACGTTTGGCCCAAAAAGAGAGCACTATATTTCAAAGCTCATCTATCCTTTATCTCTATGATCTAACCAATACATACTTTGAAGGAACCTGTAAAAAAAACCCGGCAGCTAAAAGGGGGAAATCTAAAGATAAGCAAAACGGCTCACCGCTTATGTGTCTGGCCCTCTTAGTTGACTCCCGGGGTTATCCTTGTTTTTCACAGATTTATGAAGGCAATAAGAGTGAGCCGGTAACACTACCCGAGGTGCTTGACATGCTTGATAGAGACTGCAATAAAACACTTTTATCAGCTAAACCCACAATAGTAGCAGACAGGGGCATTGCTACAGAGGAAAATATCAAGCTTCTTAAAGAAAGAGGTTATCCGTATATGGCAGTGGAGAGAAAGTCGCGTGAAAAAGATTACATAGATCTTTTTAAGGATCTTGATAGCTTTGAAAGCATAAAAAAAGATGAGCAGCTAATTTATTTTAAAAAGATAGAAGATGGCCACCTGGCAAGACTTCTTGTTGCAAGCAAGGCTAAAAAAGAAAAAGAAGATGCAATGGATGCTCTCAAGGAAAAAAGATTCTTAGAGGATGCACATGCTCTAAAATCATCCATTGCCAAAAAGAATGTATTGCTTTTAGAAAAGGTTGCTACAAGAGCGGGACGTATTATGGGTAGATATGCGACTGTTTCAAAATACTACGAGCTAAAGCCTGTAACTGGTTCAGATAACAAAAAAACAACAGATCTTCTCATACTAAAAAAGGATAAAAAAAGGCAAGACAGAAATATACTTACCGGATGCTACTGTATAGAGACAACACATTCTGATATGGATGCGGCAGATATTTTAAAAGCATACCACAGCCTTGCCAGGGTAGAGGCAGCATTTAGCTCTCTAAAGACTGATCTGGGACTAAGGCCCGTATACCATCACAGAGAAGACAGGTGCAGGGCTCATCTTTTTATATCAGTTCTAGCCTATCATCTTCTAAATACAATAGAGATGGCATTAAAAGATAAGGGAGATCACCGTAAGTGGTCTACCATAAGAAAAGAACTTTCAACCCACACAAGGACCACTGTTATAATGGCTGACTCTGAAGGAGGCATTCATCACATCAGGCTTTCCTCAGCGCCTGAAGTGGCCCATCAGAAAATATATGACATGCTTGGCATAAAGGATAATCTTGGCAAAGTTCATCTGAAGCTTTAAAGGTTGTAGTGTCCTAAAAAAAGGCTGAAAATCCCTGTTTTAATCTTAAATTTTGATCACAAATCGAAACTTCGGCTAAGTAAGTTATCCCGTCATATATCATATTTATACTTGAGGGATCCAAAAGGAAGTTCTTATAAATAGCAAATGAAACTCTCGATAATATTATTAGTCCTTTACGCAGGCTTGAGGATTTCCCACAATCCGGAGTGCCTCTTACTGAGGGGTCTATGAAAAAGTTCAATTTCAAAATGGTTGTTATTAATCCTTATATAGTATTTTACCGTTTTATTGATGGCAATGTCATAATTTATCGCATTTTACAT
>CAYOMI010000249.1:0-2233 GCA_964405005.1 uncultured Planctomycetales bacterium
ATTTCATTACTCTTTTCATCTACTGCCTGCTGTGCCAGTACTTCTCCGCTCCCATGAGCAACAGCTGCTACGAGATGAACATTTTTACCACTTTCTAGCCTGGCCCCTCGCAGTTTTTTGCCATCTAATGATATCCTTTCAAATTTTACCTGTTCCGCAGTCCATTCCCCAATGATCTTGTCTAATTCCTCGCCATCAGTATTCTCTAATACACGGGTAAATGTCGTATCACTAGGCACAAGGTATTCCTGCGTGTCCCAATCATCATACTTGCAACCAAGAATCTTGCGTTCTTCCTGTGTTAGATTTTCCGCGAAGTCTTCCATGCCAACATAACTCTTCATACCTGCAAATCCAGCAAGTATGCTTATCGCCAGAACCGACTTCTTTGGATGCCGCTTACCCTGTCCCCCTCTTGTATCTTTAAGACTTTCCAGCCTTTCCATTAGCCCCCCGGGGCCTGTAACAGCTATGCTCTTTACTTCCACCATAACATTACCTCCACCTATCCACTGAGGTAACATCAACTCAGCCGTTAGTATGTCTCGGGCTCCTTTTACCAACTCTTTTACATAGACCTCTTTCTTAATCCCATGATAATAATATTTTTTTGCGTTACGGCCATATCCCTTTGTCTCTCCTAATAACTTCCAACCAGCAGCCTTGTAACATGTGCCTGTAAAACGCCCTTTCTCCACAAAGGTCTCAACCATTAGTAAAGGATGCCCGTGTCGATTTTCCCAGTCTTCTGATATCCTCCTTAGGCTCAGCCCCAATATCCTGGATGCCAAGTTTTTTATCCGGACCCATGGTAGTATGAGAAACCTTTGGTTGTTGGCGATATATTTAAGCCTCTTCCACTGCTGATCACTCCGCCATCCTATCCATTTATCTCTGTCGGTGCATTTGAATGCACCGCTTCCCCAACCTAAAAGTGCTACCCACTCTCCATCCATTTCTGCTACATACTTAAGCATTTCTCCAGATAATCTTTCAAATCCAAGATAATGGTGCTCTTTCATAAACTGGTCCCATTTTTCTTCTTCGGCTGGCTTCATTATCCTCACTTCAAGATTCTGCTCTTTGGTATATACTTTCTCTCTCATGATCTAATTGTATCACTAACTGCAGAAAAAAGCCAGTCCTATTTTGAAACCCGCACCCCGTCTATATAAAAAATTTTACGAAGAGACCCTTTTATTGGGGCAGGACCTCTTCAAGAAAATTTATGGTACTTACATTATCTCAGTTTTAAAGCTAAGATTTTACTGTGTGACACTGTTTGCTTTTAAAAAAGCATCTTTTTAATGCCACAAGTTCTGATTTATCCGATATAGCAGTGCAAAGGACGCACTGTATGATACAAGTCACAGGGTAGGCAGCGCCTTCCATAACCTGTACCTGAATTGTTGAAGCTTAGAGCGTGATTGTGTATGAAACCTGTTTGGGACTTTTTACAGGTTTCATTGCGGGGGACCATAATTTAGCACCCCCGCGCCCGAACATATCTATTTATTTCGGGCACACAATCACGCTAGTTCATTCCCAATATCTCAAAAATCCTCGAATGATTCAGTGCATTTTCTCTTAGACACTGGGTTATGTTTTTTACTCCAAGCATTCTCAGTATATTCATCACAAGGTTCCTGATAATTGCCATTACTCTCGGCCCATTCTTTGTTCTAACCTGCGATCTGTCTTCATCAAAAGCCATATCTCTTACGTTATGCACTCGATTTTCTATCGTCCAATGTCCACGGATGATATCTAAAAGCATTTTATCATCTGCCTGTTCTTTTGTAAGGCTTGTAATTCCATATTCCCGAACATCAGATTTTTCACCCGTTTTATTAATGATTCTTACCCTGTCAATGCGGAATACACGCTCCACATGTGGAAATTCCACATACCCTTTAAGCTTATCACTAGAACTTAAACCCCGTATTTCGCTTCGTCCATGTCCCTTGTCCAACGTTTTTACTTTAGGGGGAAAAATCATCGTCCTCCAAGGCTTCGATTTCTTTTTTCAGATTCCCTTGATTTTCTTTCACGATAAATACATAATTTGCTTCTCGCTTCTTTATATAGTTTGCCAGATCTACCTGGGTATGCATTGCATCTGCAGTAATCACCTTGCCTTTGATATCTATCTTGTCCAGCAAAGGCTCCACCGCAGGTATTTCATTACTCTTTTCATCTACTGCCTGCTGTGCCAGTACTTCTCCGCTCCCAT
>CAYOMI010000250.1:0-2232 GCA_964405005.1 uncultured Planctomycetales bacterium
ATCTTAATCAAACCACGATTAACCACTGTTTGCTCCTTAATGCCATTTTCTTGTAATTCTAAATAGAAATTCTCCTTACCCAATATTTGAGCAAATTCGTCAGTGGCTTTTAAGGCATCATTAAAGCGATTTTCTAAAAGAAGGCAAGGTATCTCTCCTTTTAAACATCCACTCAATCCGATAAGCCCTTTCGCATAACAGGATAGAACCTCTTTGTCGATACGGGGACGGTAATAAAATCCCTCTAAAAAACCAATAGATACGAGTTTCATCAGATTTTTATATCCCTGTTCATCGCGAGCCAGAAGAACCAGATGGTAAGAGGCTTCTTCGATTCCGTGAGAAACCTTTTCAAAACGACTGCCCGGAGCAACATAAACTTCACAGCCTATTATCGGCTTGATACCTGCTTTTTGTGCCTGTTGATAAAAATCTATTGCTCCAAACATATTGCCATGGTCGGTAATTGCTAAGGAATCCATATTATATTGTAAGCCTTTAGTTAAAAGCGGGGGTATTCGACAGGCACCATCGAGTAAACTATACTGGGTATGAATGTGAAGATGAATAAATTCAGAGCGAGGCATCTTCGTTATTGGGTTACTTGCGTTATTGTGTTATTGCGTTAAACAAACCCTATAACGCAATAACGGAATTATTCCCACTCGATAGTTGCAGGGGGTTGGGGGCTTATATCGTAAACTACACGGTTTATCCCTTTTACTTTATTAAGAATGCGCCGGGAAATTTTCTCTAATACCGGGTAAGGTAATCTTACCCAATCAGCAATTATCCCATTAGTGGAAGCAATACAACGTATAGCAATAATATTTTTCATCGGAAGTAATATTGCAAACGATTGCGATATTTGCTCATAAATACCGGCTGCCTTGATTTCTTCAACCAGACAGTCCTGAGCTTCGCGCAAGATTTTTAATCGAGAGTTAGTAACCTCTCCAATGATACGAATTGCCAGACCCGCGGAAGGCATAGGTTGTCTAAAAATTATATTATCGGACAACCCCAATTCCTTAGCAATAACTTTAACTTCTTCCTCAAACAAATCTTTAAGCGGCTGTAAAGGTTTGAGTCTCTTTGTTGATTCTCGAGGGTCTTCATTATAGACGGTAAAGGCTTGAGTCTTAGAAATTTCAGGATAAAGCACTCCCTGTGCTAAGAATTCTGCGCCCCTTAATTTTTTTGTCTCTTCCTGGAAAATCTTTGCTGATAAATTGCTGACAATTTTTCTTTTCTCCTCTGGTTCAATAACGCCTTGAAGAGCGTGAAGAAAACGTTGGCCGCGGTCAACGCAACTTAGATTAAGATGAAAATTCCGGCCAAAAACTTTTTTTATCTCCATTACTTCTCCGTCTAGCAGTAATCCATTATCAATAAAGATGCACTTTAGCCTTCTTCTGATGGCTTTATTGATTAACAATGCAGTGACATAGGAATTTAATGTCCCGTTTAAATTGAGAATTACCTTACTTTTACCCACTGCCCTTTTAATACTATCTTGTGTCTCTTTAATAAAAGAACTCATCGCCCAGGTTCCAATGCAACCACAAATTTTATAAAGAAAATTGCTCAGGATTTGACTGCCGCGTTGAGTAGCTACAGCTTCCGGATGGAACGCAACTGCGAAAATCTTTCGACTTGAGTTCTCAACTGCAGCGACAGGATTATCCCGGGTATGGGCAGTCACCCTAAAGCCGGCAGGGAGTTTCTTAATCTCGTAAGCCCAGCCCATCTGGCAAGTAATGTTATTGGGCATTTGCCAAAAGAGATGGCGAGTATCGTCAATAAATAACTCACATCTTGGAAATTCAGGTGATTTAAATTTAGCAGATTTTATTTGGCTGCCAAAATACCGAAGAATTATTTTCATTCCGCACTCGATTCCTAAAATAGGGATATCGAGTCTAAAAATATCTCTGTCAGGTAAGGGAACTTTTTTATCATCACAAGCCGTGGTTGGTCCTCCTGAAAAAATGATGCCTTTGGGCTTTTGCTGCTTTATCTGCTTAGCGGAAATATTATAAGGAACAATGCGGGAAAATACATGGCTTTCTCTAATCCTTTGCGCAATTAATTGCGTATATGGTGAGCCAAAATCAAGGATTAGGATAAGTTCTTTGGTCATTTTCCCATCCCCACCCGCTGGGTTACCTGAAACACCTTTCCTTCAGTCTGGATAGAAGGAGCAATAATAATCTCTACATCGTGCATCTC
>CAYOMI010000251.1:0-2221 GCA_964405005.1 uncultured Planctomycetales bacterium
CGTCTGTAAATTCCTTCATATTTAAAAGTATCGTTATTGCAAACATCTCAAAACGTAGTGCATCTGAACTATCAGAATACTTTTTATTTAACTCATCAATTATCGGTATTAAATCCTCAAGCTCAGAATATCCCCATACCATGCCAAGTCCGGGATTGTTGGGGATAATATAGACAGGTAGAAAATCTATAAACTTATTATCATTACCTAAAAAAACTGGTTTTTGTATCCACTCCTCAACAGTTAGGTTATTTTTAACATTATAAGTAGCCTCGCTAAACTGACATTTACCGCTTATCATTTCGAAAGTTTGTTTCCAGATTATATCTTCACTTTTAAAAGCTACAAAATGAACCTTGTTTATCTTTTCATAATCATCAAACTCAGTTATCGGAAAACACTCTATTCTCGGTCGGGGGAGCAGTCTTATCCCTAAATCTTTATCGTATATCATCTTAAACGCTACACCGCCAGAGGTATTTGATTCTTTAGCCGCTTGAAGCAACTTTAAATCCATATTGTTTATCTGGTGAATATCGTACAGGTCTTTTTCTACTATATCGGCTTTTTTCCCTTTGGCTTTTTTCCCTTTGGCTTTTTTCCCTTTAGCTTTTTTATCCGTACTTACTGCAATATCAATAGAGGACTCAAATTGCCAGTTAGCAAGCTTATCCACAATATAGCGACTGTAATTAATCGGAACTTGCGCTGGCTTTCTATCTTCAGTCTGATTAAATTCAGGATAGGCTTTTATTATGTATTTAAAGACATCATTTTCATAATAATCATAAAATTTAATCAATGTATTTAGTTGTGAAAGTTGATTTTCCGTAAAAACTGAATAGGATTTTAACTTTGTCTCCTCTGGATAGACAAGCCTTATTAAATTTCTCAAATCCAGTTGCATATATGCTCCTAAAAATTAGCGAAATGATATATCTAAAACCTCAGAATAACCAAGCGAACCCACTCTCGAATAAGTTCCATAACGTCCACCATCCATTCCGTGATCCATAAACTTTACTGGTTCTTCTAGGACATTACCATTCTTATCTTCTTTACGCTTGTATCCTTGAGCTTCTTTGATAATATTAGAACCAATAAGGCCCACAAGATGAGATTTACACCAGTTTATTCCGTCCCGGACATCTGTTACTGCTTTATGGATGTTAAATCCTGCATCATAAAACTGCTGAATTGAACCCGGTTCGTCAGTCCCAGCGTAAAATTCTTTTTGTATTTCGTTTTCTGGTATCAACTCTTTTGCAAGTTTTATAAATTCCGGTATAGTAAGATGTTCTTGATAGATTACTTCTTCCCAGATTACTTTATCACCGTCAAACCAGTAAATCCTAATCAGTGCTGCAGGACTTTCATAACCCCAATCTATTCCATAACTTATCTCTTGTGGCTGCTTTCCATATTCGGAAATATTACCGTAAGATTTCCAGCCCTCATATATAATATTTTCAAGAACTCCCCACTGACCGAGTGCATAAATCTTGTAAAAGTTTACATCTTGATTAATTAAATCTTCTAACTGTTGCCTGTAAACTTCGTCAAGAAACGGATTGTCCTTATATGTAGAATGATTTATTGCAATTTTCTGTTTATCTGCAAGTTCCTGTTTTATCCAATGAAGTGCACTAATAGGATTGCAGGTTAAAAATATCTGGTTTAATTTTCCCTTACGTCTAAGTCTTAAATTAAGCTGTCTGTAGTCTTCAAGTGTTATCTCTGTTGCTTCTTCTACCCAGATATAGTTAAATTCAGCACTTTTAATTTTTTCAGGGTCATCAAGTCCCTTAAAAAGCATTTCATTATTGCCGCAGGTAAGAGTCATCTCGGTTTTATTCAGATTACAGTAAGATAGCCAGCCGTATTCTTTGAGTAAATCCAAGATTAAGTGATACGCTGTAATCCTTAGCGATGGAGTAGTCTTTCTTACAACCAGAATCCTAATGTCTTTTTCTTCAAAGAACTTCTTTATTAAAAATTGTGCCACTGAATAAGATTTTGAACTACCTGCACCACCGACAAGCAAATTAATCCTTTCGGTTGTTTTAGTCAGCCAACCAAAGACATCAGTTACTTTTATCTTTTGCATTTACTATCTCAAATATTGCTTTTATAGGTTCAGGGGTTTCTATTTCAGTATGGGTTTTGTCGGGTATAAATTTTTTCATTAAGGCAATTAATATATTAGGATTTACATAAGCCA
>CAYOMI010000252.1:0-2214 GCA_964405005.1 uncultured Planctomycetales bacterium
ATATTATTCAATTCAATAGCAATTATTTTAAAGCCAATCCTATCAGTCATCCATTTAATCTGTTTAAGACTGTAATATTCTAAATGCTCCTGGCAGATAGTATCATAGGAATTCATTTTTAGCATTACCGGCATATAACTTTGCTCAAAAACCCATATACCATCGTCAGCAAGAACCTCGTAAACCTGCCGCATAAAATCCATTGGGGACTCCAAATCATAGAACATAGCGATAGAAGTGATAACTTTTGCTTTTTTATCTTTAAATTTATTCTTTATAATCTGCGAAGAGAAAAAATCAGAAATAAGGTGTATATGTTCGGGATAATATTTCTTAAACTTTCTTCCTGCAGGGTCAATACCCACTAGGATAAGATTCCTTTGGGAATATGCCTTTAAAAGCGTGGCGTCATTGCTACCTATATCGATTATCAAATCACCTGAGGATAGCTGAATAATCTTTTGGATTTTTCTGACTTTTTCATGCAAATGGTTAACCATTGACTGGTTAAGACTGGAACGATACCCGTAATTATCGCCGTACATTTCTTCAAAGTTATAGGTATGCTTCAATTGCAATAAGCCGCAGAATTTTCCTTCTCGGTCTTCTTTGCATTTAACCAACTCTAAAGGGCCACAGGTCAAACGCGACTCTTTGGCTCTGGGAAATACGCCGGATAAATATTGCTTACCCAAATTAAGTATTGGAATAAGCTCATGATTGCCGCATATTCTACATTTGTTAATTTTAGTAAACATTTATTTATTGCTTTTTAATTTTTCGAAACCAGCAAATGTTCCCCATATCCCCATTAGCCAATCTGAATTTTGAGTCTGGAAAAATTTATAACACCAGTATAAATTAATGAGTAGTAGGTTAGCTCCAAAGCGAAATATCTTCTCCAGCGTATTCGGCCTAATCCAACGCATATAGAAACAAATAAAATTTTTACTACGTTCATAACTACGGGTTCTTTCTTTGAATACGCCTTTCTGGCTAATATAGTGATAAGTAACAGCCTGCGGATTAAAAATAAGCCTGTAGCCCTTGGCTCTAACCTTAAAGCAAAGATCTGGCTCCTGCCATTCTCCTGTTCCCTCATAGACATAATCAAAACCTTTAAGGTCTTCGAGTAATTTACGCCTAAAGCACATATGGCAGGCCTCTAAATAATCAACCTCAATGGGACCGGGAATACTAAGACAACTCTTATAATTTGAGCCGGGCGTAAAAGCACCGCTTTTTAATATTTTACCTACTTCTGTAATCCTGTTTTCTAGAATTAAGCAGATATATAACTTACCTATAACCTGCATAATTATATTGCCACTTTTTTTAAACTCTCCTAAGAAAAGAGTTAAATCTCGATTTTTAAGTCTCTCTTCAGGAATTATAGTGGGACCGGTTACGCCGCCAACCTTGCTCTCTGATAGAAACGTTTTACGTATATTCTCTAACCACGCCTCAGAAACAACCAGGTCATCATCAATAAAACAGACTATATCTGAGTAAGAATTTGTCCAGCCTAAATTGCGGCCTTCAACAAGCCCCTTTCTCTCTTGATTAACTACCTTTATTTTTAAATCCTTGAACTGCTCAACAACTTTTTTTACGCCATCATACTCGCCGCCGTTAGAAACAACAATATCGAAATCTTTATATGTTTGTTTCCTTAGCATCCCAAGGCAGCGCAATAAGTCTTCGTTACGATTAAAGGTTGAAACTGCAACTGAAAAAGTCAATGTATCTGCCATTAAGATTTGAAAGCATAAGCCAGCACCCCGCAAAAAGTTGAGATTCCCTTTACGCCATAAAGAACAAAGAGACCGAGAAGCAAAAGAGGGTGCTTGAATGCTCTTCTGGTAAAATAGGTTCTGCGTAAAGCACTGTGATGTATAACCAGTTTAGGATATCTTTTTAGCGCTGGAATATAATAATAACCGTAACGGAAAAACTTTTTGGCGACCCGCGTAAAAGTAGGAGTCTCGTAGTGATAAATATAGGCATCAATAAATTTTATTTTTGCTCCCATCTGATTCATCTTTAGGTTAATAATTGCTAACTCGAATGTGATGGGAGGATTATCTAAAAAATCGATGCGTTTGACAAAATCTGTCTTGAAAAAGCGCGGCTCTGCTGTGCCATAGATTGGGTCATCATCTTCTTCTGAATGAAATATCCATTTATCATAATTGATTAATCGCTCCACAAATG
>CAYOMI010000253.1:0-2189 GCA_964405005.1 uncultured Planctomycetales bacterium
TATATCCATAAATGCAGGCCTGGTTTCCCAGTGCAGAAGCGGCATAACTTTTGCCGACCCCAGTAGAGCCGGTTATTATAATATTTTTCTTATCTTTTATGAAGCTACAGTCAGAAAACCTCAAGAACATATTTTTGGATAGGTTCCTCTCAAGGCTAAAGTCCATCTCCTCAAAAGAAGCCGTGTATCTAAATTTGGCATTCTTTATCAGCCTTAAAAGTCTTCTGTTATATCTATCATCCCATTCTGCATCCACCAAATGGGCCACAAATTCATCCGGGGTAATATCCTTTAGGCCCATATCCAAAGCTGATGTCATTGCCCTGGCCATACCATAGAGATTCATTTGCTTCATCTTATCTATGCTTTCTTGATTGTTCATAACCATCTTCCTTCTTAATTTAAGTTGTAATATCCAGCCCCCCTAATATTTTCATGCAAGGGAAGCTTTGTCTCACTTACTTTTTCTTCCTCTTGCCTGTCAAGTCCCTTATCCAGAATGTTTTTTATTGCAGGGTAATTGTAAAGCTTAAAGGAAAGTGCCCTATGGCAGGCTCTATCCACCCTTTCTGACCCATATTTTTTGGCCAGGTTAATTATGCCTATAGAGGACCTAAAACCCTGCTCAGGATAACTTTTGGCATCAAGCACACACCCTACCAGTTTTTTTACATTGGGACCCACCTTAGCTGCCCAGCTGGTAATCCTTTGAGGACTCCACTCCGCATAATACCTGTGGCTAGAAGGCATGTGATCTTTTTTGGTGGTATATCCTCCCCTGGTTCTATCTCTTCTGTGAGAGGCAATACGTCGGTTGTTAAAATAGATTTCCACTGTGTCTTGGGAATAGATTACCTTTACTTTTTTGCCGTTAATCCTGTAGGGAACACTGTAGTAGTGGCAGTCTTCAGAAAGATAGATATGGTAGTTTGTTCCTACTGTTGGGTAGGCAAATCTTTTAAACTCATATTTTTGGGCGGGAAGAGGAAGAAGTGCATCCTTTTCTATCTCTAAGAAAAGCTCATATCTACTTATTTTAAGTTTGGTAAAAGGGGTTCTGTTATGCTTGTCAGTTAGGGCAAATATTCTCTCATTTAGCTCTTGCGTAGAGTAGAAGACCTCATCTCTTATGGGAGCAAGTATTCTCTGGTAAACTAATTTAACCAGGCCTTCGGCAAGTGCTTTATCCAGGAATTTTCTCTGGCGGGCGGGGAAAATAACCGTTCCATAATGTCTGGCAAAATCCTCATACTCCGGGTTTATCTCTGGCTCGTATTTACAGGGCTTAGCAACTGCGGATCTGAACTGGTCTGGAACTATGGCAGCAGTTACCCCACCAAATTTTTGGAATGCATTTTCATTTGCCCTTATCCAGTCTTCTTTTTTCTGGGACTCTGTAGCTTCTACATAGGAGTACTGGCTTGCCCCGAGGATAGATACAAATATTTGTGCTTTAGTTATTTGCCCGGTTTTTCTGTCTATGATACTAACCGTCTCACCAGCAAAATCTGCAAAGGTTTTATCACCTGCTTTATGCTCTATGTGCATGGTAACCCTTGAAGCATTCCTCCATACCCGGTAATGCCAGGCAGTTTGTGCATAGCTGTACCCATCTGGATTTTTCTCAATGTACTCTTCCCAGAGCCTTTTTAGGGTAACCCCCCTTCTTTTAAGTTCCTTTGAAAAGTGACAGAAGTTTTCTTCAAGCTGACAATACCTTTGGGGTTTTTCCTTTGCCCCATGCAGTAGCTCATATAGATCGCTATCAGTTAGCCTCGCCGCCTCCTGGTAGCTTAGTTTTGAGGCTTTAAATTGGGATATGTATTCGCTTGCTGCTGTTTTTGATATCGACAATGCGTCTGCTATTTTCCTTACCCCCAAATCCATCTCATGTAGTCTTAGTATCTCTCTTATTTTATCCATTGTTATCCTCTTTTTCTTCTTCATCTTATGCTCCTATCTTTTCTGTTTTATTAGATAGGAGTATTTTAACTTTTTTTTGGATTTATGGATGGATTTGGTGTCCACTAAAAACCAGAATGGGTGTCCGTTTAATTTCAGAATCACTGTCCGCCAAAAACCAGAATGGGTGTCCGTTTAATTCCAGAATGGGTGTCCGTTTTTTCCCAGATTATATATGTACTAAAAAACGGGGCAATACTAAAAATGCTGGGACTAAACTTGGGACC
>CAYOMI010000254.1:0-2174 GCA_964405005.1 uncultured Planctomycetales bacterium
GATGAATCCCATACATGCAATAGCAATAATAATCGGTGGAATAATACTGCTGGTAATTTATCTAACATTGATAAGACGATATATTAATAGGAATAGGATTGATAAATAAAAAATTATCTGGGGGAATAATGGACGAAAAAGATGATAAAAATAATGACAAAACTAAAGACGAGCTTTTAGAGGAAGTAAAAAAACTGCGTCAGGAAGGTGAAAAAGATATGGCAAACGGCTGGAAAAACAAACTATATTTTGGCGACAATCTCTGTATTATGAGAGATCATATACCTGATGAAAGCATAGATCTAATTTATCTCGACCCGCCATTTAATTCAAAGGCTACTTATAACGTATTATTCCAGGAGAAGAACGGCACACAGTCAAGAGCTCAGATAACCGCTTTTGAAGATACCTGGCACTGGGGTATTGAATCAGAGGAAGCATATCATGAGATAGTTACCCAGGGGCCTAAAAAACTTGTAGATCTTATACAAGCCTTAAGAAGTTTTTTGGGACAGAATGACATGATGGCCTATCTTACCATGATGGCCATACGGTTGGTGGAAATGCACAGGGTGTTGAAGTCTACAGGGAGTATTTATCTGCATTGCGATCCAACGGCAAGTCATTACATAAAATTATTAATGGATGCTGTGTTTAAGGCAAAGAACTTCCGAAACGATATCTCGTGGTGCTACCGTGAACGTGAGGGTGATTTGAGGAAGTACAACCCGAAGCATGACGTGATTCTCTTCTATGTTAAAGACACTGATAGTGATTACACCTTCAACATCGATAAGAGACGGACTAGTTACAGCCCGGGTACGCTTGCTAAGTTTCAGCATGTAAACGAGAAAGGAAGGTGCTTTCAGATACGGGGTAGGGGTGTTCCTTATCTAAAAAAGCAGGGTCTGCCTTTAGAGTTGGAGCAAACACATCCTGAATTAGTCTATAGGGACTATTTAGATAAGTCATCTGGTATTGCTCCCAGAGACTGGTTAGCGCCACCGATGGGAAACCAAAAGTGCCCGAGCTGTGGTGAAGAGTTTAGCGACCACGGCATCTATTGGGCCGACCAGAAAGAACCAACCCGCTATCCTCTTGCACCATTGAACAGGGCGGCCAAGGAGCGTCTTTCATATCCGACCCAAAAGCCGGAATCGCTGCTCGAATACCTCATCTCAATCAGCAGCAACGAAGCCGACATCGTTCTTGACCCATTCTGTGGTTGTGGTACTACTATTTCAGTAGCAGAGCGCTTAAAGCGTAAATGGATAGGCATTGATATAACCCATCTGGCCATAACCCTGATGAAGCACCGACTGGAAGGCACTTTTGGGGCTGACTTATCCCCTTACGAAGTTATAGGTGATCCTAAAGACCTGCAAGGTGCAAAAGCCTTAGCAGAACATGACCGGTACCAGTTTGAATGGTGGGCACTTGGTAAAGTTGCTGCTAGACCAGCCCAGGACAAGAAAAAAGGAGCTGATAGCGGAGTTGATGGATACATTTACTTCTTTGATGATAACAGCGGAGTAGCTAAGAAAATAATTGTCCAGGTTAAAAGTGGTAGTGTTAAGCGTGGAGATATTGCAACCCTTAAAGGTGATATGGAAAGAGAAAAGGCTGAAATAGGAGCGTTTATTACACTAGAAGAACCGACGCGACCAATGATAGAAGAAGCAGTGTCTGCGGGTTTTTATGAACCTGAATTTTTACATGGTAAAAAATATCCTAGAGTCCAGATATTAACAATTGAAGAATTAATTGAAGATAAAAATTTAAAATATCCACGTATTTTACCTGAAGCTACTTTTAAAAGCGCTAAGCGTAAAATAGACAGAGGGGAACAAGGGGAGTTGATTTAATATTTTAAAAATATATGTAGATACTTGTATTTTATCCAAGTTGGTTTGGCATGCAACTGAAGAAGAACAGCAAAAAGCATTAGATAAAATCTGTGACTATGATTGCATAGATTTTGTAACTTCACCCATAACATTGGAAGAGTTTAACAAAACACCGCAAGCTCATATAAGAGTAGCCTTAAAAGTATTTTATAAATTAATTAATAAAATACCAAATGTAAATTTTATTAAATTTGAGGGTGGCTGGTCTTTCCCTTGGAAATACCCAATAAATTTTGGCACAGCAGTAAAAGATGAATTATATAAAAA
>CAYOMI010000255.1:0-2172 GCA_964405005.1 uncultured Planctomycetales bacterium
TCTTTATTCTGTATTAAAAACATCTGTTTTTGGACTATTTCTGTACCTTCGCCGAGCGAACGGTTAAATAAAGAAGCATCTTCGATGATGGGAGTACGGATCTGGCGATAATTATAAAGAGAAAATATGGTGCGGCTTATATCTTCTATACTCTGCCAATTATAAGATTCTTCCGGCAGGACATCTTTAGTCCCGGGAACTTTTTTAAACATATGTCGTTAGTTTTTATAAATTTTTGAAGGAACTTGTGTGATGTGAGGTTGGTAATATCTTTGCTGCTAAACCGCTTTATTTAATCTTCTGCTTCATCTCCAGGCCCGGCTTAAAAACAACTACTTTTCTTGGAGGAACAGGAACTGCCTGGCCAGTGCGAGGATTTCTACCTGTGCGGCTTTTTCTTTGTTTAATCTTAAAAACGCCGAAATTGCGCAGCTCAATCCTCTCTCCTCTTGCCAAGGCTTCAACTATGCAATCAAAACTCCTTTGCACGACCTTTTTTACATCTATCTGTTTTAAATGAGTTTCGTCAGAAACTTTTAAAATAATGTCTTTCTTTGTCATTTTATCCTCCTTGGGCTCTATATTCGTAACTACCTATAACTTCTAAGTATAATACCAACAAAATGTTACGATGTCAACTTATTTATTTGAGCACCAATGGAAATGATACCATAGATCGTTACCCCCCTCCCTATAAGGGGAAGTTAAGGAAATTGCTTTGTATAAGTAAAGAGCTTTTTGAAAAATTAAAGGCGGCTTGGGTTGAATTCAGGCCAAAACAGCCACCACCTGAGCTCAAAACGCCTTCTCGGCAAAAACCTCCTAAAAAAGAGCCGTTAGGAAGCGATAGGAACGACGATCTTAAATTGGATAGGGATAAATGTGTTGGTTCCTACGAACCTTCAAATATTCTTAACACGCGCAACTCTTCTTTTTGGAGATTACGAAATCTTAACGCTTGGTTCAAAGAACAAGAATCTTATGAAGACTTAAGGTATCTTAAATGCTGTCAAATAAAAATCTAATGAAAAGAGGCACATATTGCTGTAGAGTATCTCTTGTTTTTGCGAAAGGAGAACCCTACTATGTGCCCTCTCTCATATTACCAGATTATGCGTAATTGTAAAGACAAACGAGCACACCGCTATCAAATGGTTCAATACGCGCTATCCCACGGCGTTAAGCCGACTGCAAGGGTATTCGGCACATCGCCCCCAGTGGCGCGTAAATGGCTCAAGCGATTCAAAGAGCAAGGCTACGACGGGCTAAAGGACATCTCGCGCAAACCGCATCATTCCCCGCGTGCGACTGCGCAAAGTATCAAAGATCATATCGTCAGCCTGAAAAAGAATAAATACGGCCGCATGGGGGCGGAACAGGTCAAAACCCTTGAAGGCTTAAAACAGGCTCCCAAGACTATACGCAAGTTCTGGAGAGAAGCAGGTGTCGCCCGCGGCCGACGGAGAAAAAAATACATCACCAAACAAAACCTGCGCGAAGTAAAAAAACGCTTCTATCTATTCCAGCAATCCTGCGAAGATACCAAAGATTTAACGGATATCCCTGAATACTGGCCACAGATGAAACGTCTAAACCTGCCTACCGTCCAATATACCCGCAGAGAGATAAGCTGCGGCATCCTATTCACAGGATTCGCCAATGATCTCTCACTTATACACGCTACGTTATTCGCTGCCTATATTAATCAACAGATGAAAAAGTACAAAGCACTGCCTGAAGATTCAGCATACTGCCAGACGGATAACGGCTCTGAGTTCTGCGGATCATGGAATGCCAAAAAGCCCTCAGCCTATACACGGACGGTCGAATCACTTCCTGGACAGTTTCATACCACAATCTTCCCCGGAGCGCATAGAATGCAGGCTGATGTCGAAACAGTACATGGCCTTATGGAAACAGAGTTCTACGAAATAGAAAAATTCGCTGATAGAGCTGACTTCCTAAATAAAGCTAATACCTATCAGTTATTCTTTAATCTAGAGAGACCCAATACTTACAAAGAGCATAAAACACCCTGGCAATTAGCCAGTGAAAAGAAACCCAATCTTGACAAGCGGCTGTTAATGACTCCTGTTGTTGACCTTGATTTACTGCTTAACTCCTATCTTAATTTTTTGGCTCAGGGGGGTAACAATCTATTGACCAATCCCT
>CAYOMI010000256.1:0-2155 GCA_964405005.1 uncultured Planctomycetales bacterium
TAAGAGACAGGATAAAGAGACATTGGAATTACTTAGGAAGCAATTCTATCCGGGCTCTTGGAGCTGGATATCTGGTTTTACTCATCCCGACTATCCATTCGCCTTTGTGGAAGAGGAAATGATTCAAAGAATTACTCAGAACGCTGTGCAGGAGGGGAATAATCTTGTTCTCCATGAGATAGGCCATACTATATTTGAAGGGAAGTTCAGAAGAGCCGCATTTAGAGAAAGAATCGATAAACTTTTATATAAGATAGGTTGGCGATTGACCGGTCAGTCTTTCTTGCCTGGGAGTTCCCGAGTTGGCACTGAGTTGCTTGATATAGCTGGAAGATACGAGACCTATGATGAATTCTTTGCTGAAGCATTGGAATGCTATGGTTTAGGCGCTGATGAGATACAGAGAAGATTAATTGGCACTTCCAGAGGAACCGCTGCAGAAGGACAAACAAGATATAAACCCAATCCCTTTATGTCACTGGTTGTCTCTATGGACGCAGAAGAATTCTTAAAGACAGTTGAGGCCGCTAAATCATTTAAGGATTTATTAAGATTAGCCAAGAATGTATCTAAAGAGCCAACTAGAATGATTATTCCTATAAAGCAGACTAATGGGTTCTCCTGCGTTCCAGCGTGTATACAAATGATTCTCTATGCATATGGCTATACCGTTTCAGATTTAGAAAAGAAACTCATCTCAAGATATTTCCCAGACTTGCCCGTCTATAAGGAAGAGCTTGCAGAAAGACTCCCTGAAATCGTAAAGGAGGCAAGAAGAAACTTAGCTATTGATATCTTAGATTCGTATCTTGATGATTTTGTGCCTAAAGATAAGAAGAAAGGCATCATCTACAGAATAAAAGATGTAGAGACTATTATAACTAAAGCAATCCAAGAAATTGAAACAGAACATAAGGAACTCCGGAGGAAATTACAAGAAGAAACAGGACCAATTATTAAACATGGCGCAATGTTTATTAGAGAAGCTGCTGAGCAGAAGCTTGAAAGCCTCCAGCGCGATTTGGCTTACTACAAGGTTTTACTTAGGCTGGTTAAGGCTGGCGAAGTCACTATCTATACAATGGATAGCAGGAGAGCATATCAGGCCAACGAAAAGAAACCTAAGCAGCTTTATCAGGAACTGGATAGGTTCTTGAGTTATCCTGCGATTCTTTTTGCTCAGCATGGCGCAGGCCAACACGCAAAAGTGGTTGACCCCACAGGAACTACAGAAGAACACTATTGCATAATAGATCCTTTAGTTGGTGAAAGGTCACAGATTAATAAATATAATATGCTGGGAAGTAGCCACTATATGGGCTCTCCAACCAATATAACCATAAGGATAAGTGTGAAAGAAAGAAATAAGTCCTTGTTAGGTTCGGTGATTAGTTGGTTTATTAATCGCCTGCCAGTTATCTTATTAGGCATTGGTTTAGGATTTGCTGGGTTGCTTGGTTCTGCTAAAGTTGTCCAGGCAACTCCTTTAGAGGGAGTAAATCAGGTAGCCTCCAATAGTGTTTTTGATAATTCAGCTATACTGGCAGGAGTTGCCGTAGTTGGTTTAATGACGCTTATAGCTCTTGTTGGAAAATCTAAAGAGAGATCCCTAAGGACAGGAAAAAGTTCCAATCAATTGTCAGATTACTTCTTACACAGACCGAGTGATAAAAACCCCAGATTTAAAAATAGATATTTTAGAATTCGCACAAAAGATTTGCCATATTTCAGAGATGAGATTAGGAATTTGCCTGTTGTGAATGGTATTCCTACACATATAACCTCTTCAGGCATTGCCAGGGCTAAAAAGAAAGACCCCAGTCTTAAATACGGCGGCATAGCCATTCCGTCCCCAAGGAGTAAATACGGATTTAAGATTAAAGACTCTACCCGCACAGTAGATGGAAAGCCGCTTTCAGTTACGGAGAGAATAATCGTAGGTAGTTTTGGATTTGCGCTTAGAGTCTTGGCTTTCGTGGGCATTCGCGGTCAGCGAGTTGGCAAGAACAAAGTAAACGCAGAGATAAAGAGATTACAAGAGGCAGGACATAAAGCTGTTGCTGCGAGGTTAAAATACGCTGCAAAGCGCGGCTTGGTGCGCGCGGGTCCAGCGTGGATATTTAGAATTCTTGATAAGATAGGAATTAAGTTATAC
>CAYOMI010000257.1:0-2154 GCA_964405005.1 uncultured Planctomycetales bacterium
AATAACCATAAAATTGACATAAAAACTGAAACTATGGTAGTTAAGATAACCCAAAATAAACAGATTATCGCTTTAAATAGAAATGATGATTTATTGTACATCAAAGCTAGGGCTATTGTCTTGGCTATGGGGTGCCGGGAAAGAACGCGGGAAGCGATTGCTATAGCCGGGAGTAGACCTGCCGGGATATTTACCGCTGGTACTGCCCAGAGATATATTAATATAGAAGGGTATATGGTAGGCCATGAGGTGATCATTCTGGGGTCAGGGGATATCGGAATGATTATGGCTCGTCGGATGACTTTAGAAGGAGCAAGAGTAAAGGCAGTCTTGGAAATTATGCCTTTTTCTACCGGACTAATAAGAAATAAAGTTCAGTGTCTGGATGATTTTGACATTCCCCTGAGATTCAATCACACCATTACTAGGATTGAGGGTAAAAAGCGGGTAGAAAAGGTGACCATCGCCCGGGTAGACAAGAACTTAAAAGTAATTCCTGGAACAGAAGAAGAGATAAGCTGTGATACCATCCTTCTCTCTGTAGGATTAATCCCGGAAAATGAATTAACTAAAGAAATGGGAATTAAATTAGATCCTGTAACCGGAGGACCTGTCGTAAATGAAAACAGAGAAACAGAAATTGAAGGAATTTTCGCCTGTGGGAATGTATTGCAGGTACATGATTTAGCAGATTATGTTTCAGAAGAGGGAGAGATTGTAGGGAGAGCGGTAACGAAATATCTTATAGGAAAGAGAAGTTATCGCCTACAGTCAGTAAAAATAATCCCTGGTGAAAATATTGGTTATGTAGTCCCCCAGCATATCGATTTTCTTGTTCCGGACCGGAAAAAAATAAAACTGTTTATGAGAGTAAAAAAACCAGAGGAAAGAGTCAGGATTAATTTAATAGATGATAAGGGTAAAGTCTTGAGTTCTTATAAGAAGAGGATTGTAACCCCCGGAGAGATGGAAAGTGTTTATTTGCCAGAGGTTTTATTGAAAGACAGATTAAAAAGTTTAACCGTTTCTGTGGGAAAAGAGGATAAGGAGCAAAGATAATGGAAGAAAAAGAGATAATATGCGTTAGTTGTCCTATGGGTTGTCGGATAACTGTTCAGGCTAAAGAGGGAGACATTATATCTATTACCGGAAATGACTGCTCTAAGGGGATTAAATATGCTAAAGAGGAATTTATCAACCCGCTAAGAATTTTACCTACCACAGTCAAAGTGATTGGTGGAGAATTCCCCCTGGTATCAGTAAAGACAGAAAAAGCAATTTCCAAAAGATTATTATTAAAAGCTATGGCTGAAATTGCAGAGATTGAGGTGAAAGCCCCCATTGAAATTGGTCAGGTAATTAAAGATGATTTGATAGGAACAGGTGTAAGCCTGGTTGCTACCCACAATATTAAGAGAGCTAATTCTAATATACTTTCATATAAAATTTTGAAGTAAATAACTATATATGTTATTATTTTTATAGCGATTTTAAAATCAAGGTTTTCATTATTATATAAAATTGTAAATCAAGGAAAAAATTATAGATGCAAAATTTGAGAGACTGTTTTAAAGAACACCCCGTAATTGCCTCCATAAGAAATGATACAGATTTTGAATATGCCCTCAGTAGTAAGGTAGCTGCTCTTTTTATTCTATGTGGGGATATATTTAATTTGCCCCAGATTATGAAAGAATGTAAAAATCATGACAAGCTGGTTTTTTTACATATGGATCTTATTAAAGGGATCGGTCAAGATAGAGAGGGAGTAATATATTTAGCTAAGAAAAAACTTTGTCACGGAATTATTACCACTAAAAGTAACTTGATCGAAGTAGCCAAGAAAGAAGGGCTTATTGCTATTCAGCGCCTTTTTTTACTTGATTCTGCCGCTTTAAAGACCGGGGAACAATTGTTAAAACACAATCAACCTGATGCAGTAGAAATTTTACCCGGAATAGCCGCTCCCTACTTTATTAAGCACATTTACAAAGATTTGCTTTGTCCGGTTATCGCTGGTGGGCTGATTTCCAATAAAAAAGAAATAGAGGAATTATTTCAAAAAGGAGTTCTGGCAGTATCTACAAGTAAAAAAGAATTATGGTAATTTTTGTTAAGTAATAAATAATTGATTATGATCCAAAGGGTCTAAAT
>CAYOMI010000258.1:0-2142 GCA_964405005.1 uncultured Planctomycetales bacterium
ATTTCCATTAACTTGAGATTCAATAATACCTGCCCTTGTTTTAATTTTTAGTTTTGCCTGCTTTCGCGCTTTACCTGCTTTCGCGCTTGCCCAAAGGGCAACGCAGCGTGCCCCATTGCCGCACATTTCTGCTTCTGAGCCGTCCGCATTAAATATACGCATCTTTATATCAGCAACCTTTGCTTTTTCTAAAATTAACAGCCCATCCGCGCCTACGCCGAATTTCCGATCGCAAATCTGTCTGGCGAGTAATCGGTAATCAGTAATTGGTAATCGGTAATTTACTTTTACAAGCACAAAGTCATTACCCGAAGCAACCATCTTGGTAAAATTAAGTCTTGCCATATTACCAACCTAAAAGAAACGCAGGAATCTCTTCGTTACGGATCAAATCTTCCTGAGTTTCTCTTTTTCTAATGACAAAAACCCGGTCCTTAACTACCATTACCTCTTCTGGCCGGCGCCTTGAATTGTATTGACTAGCCATGCTGAATCCATAGGCGCCGCTACCCATTACCGCCAGATAATCACCTTCTTTAACTTTGGGCATTAATCTTTCTTTGGCCAAGAAATCTGCACTTTCACAGATAGGACCAACGATATCGACTTTAGTGGTAATCGGTAATCGGTAATCGGTAATCGGTAATATCTGATGATACGCTCCATAAAGAGCAGGCCGAACCAAATCATTCATTCCTGCATCCACAATCACAAATTTCTTTTTCGCTGTAGATTTGATATACAAAATTTTTGTCACTAAAATTCCGGCATTGCCCACAATAAACCTGCCGGGTTCCATAATTATCTTAAGGCCTGTACTTTTAAGTAAAGGTAAAACTTTATCGGCAAATTTCTGGGCTGTCTGGGGAGTTTCTTTATCGTAAATTATCCCCAAGCCGCCACCGATATTAAGGTATTCAAGGTCTATAAATTTTGTTTTTAACTGCCCAATAAATTTTACTACTTTTTTAATTGCCTCTACAAATGGCGCGCTCTCGGTAATCTGGGAACCGATATGGATATGCAGGCCAGAAATATTTAAATTAGAAAATTTGTCCCGCATCATAAATATTTTATGGGCAGTAACAAAGTCAATCCCGAATTTATTGGTGATTTTTCCGGTAGTGATGAATTTGTGCGTCTTAGGCTCAACATCAGGGTTAATCCTGATAGCCACACGCGTAACTTTATTTAATTTAGTGGCAATACGGTTAATATTCTCCAATTCTGGAATGGACTCCGCATTAAAAAATAGAATTCCTATTTTTATGGCTTCTTCTATTTCTTTATCGGTTTTGCCTACTGAGGCATAGACGATTTTTTCCGCGGGGCAGTTTACTTTCGTCGCCCGGAAGAGCTCTCCCCCGGAGACAATATCTAATCCTGCGCCTTTATCGACCAGGGCTTTAAGAATAGCCAAATTGGAATTGGCTTTTACCGAATAGCAAATAAGTGGATTAATCTGGTGAAAAGCAGTTTTTAATTTCATAAAGTGGTCGATAAGGGTGTGGTAGCTATAAATGTATAACGGCGTACCAAACTGCCCTGTTAAATCTTGTACTCTTATGTCTTCGCAATAAAGCTGATTATTTTTATATTTAAATTCGTGCATTTAATCTCCTCGCAGAGACACTAAAAATTTAAAAAATTATCTTACACAATATGCATAACAAGTGCCAACATCTCCACCAACATCAGAAAGATGTATACATTGACATCCATTAGTTCCTACAGGAAAAGCATTATTGTTAACTCGAGAATAACTAGTCTCTCGAGCATCAATACTACACCCTGTTCTAAAATAACCAGCCGGACAATTAACAGTACAACTTATTTGTTTACTTCCTAAGTCTTGATTTATTGCACAAGATTGGGTTGTGCTTTGCAATATCCCTCCCAAAGTTGTCCAACTAGTCCCATTATGGTACTTAAAGGTATTCCCAGGACTATAGTAAACAAGGTCGCCTGCTTGTCCCGAAGGATAACTAGACTGCGGCACAAAATTTATCTCGCCGTTAACCCCTAATTTACCATTTGGACTCGTCGTCCCGATGCCGACGTTGCCACCAGAAATTATCCGCATCCTCTCCTGGGCAGAAGAACCTGTGGGACTAGTCCAAAATGAGATGTAACTATTTCTTC
>CAYOMI010000259.1:0-2140 GCA_964405005.1 uncultured Planctomycetales bacterium
GTCCTGTCTTTATCTTTAGCAGGTAGTGCATTTTATCTTTTACAGAAAGAAAAAGCAAATAGCCAGGCACTCCAGGTAAGTTTAAAGGATACTGAGGCAAAGTATAACCTTGCGGAGAGAGAGTTGGAGAAATATAAAGATTCAGTTACTACTTTAAAGGCCCAACTGGAAGAATCCAAGAGCCAGATTGTGCAATTAACTGACGAGTTGCAGCAGGAGAAAGCAGATAGAGAAGAGGCTCAGACACAGATAGAGGTATTGAGAACGGATTTAGAGCAACAGAAAAGCCTGCGCGCAGATCTGGAAAATAAACTTACTGAGGCGCAAAGTAATTTAGGAAGAATGCAGGACCAGTTAAAGGAATTGCAGTCCAAGAAGGAGGAATTAGAGGCAAAGATAAAAGATTTAGAGACACAGTCTCAGGGGGTTGAACTGGGAAAAATTGTAGTAGGTCCTGGAACTGGTCAACCAGAAAGGCAACCTAATATTTCTCCTCCCGAAGGCAAGGTATTACTGGTAAATAGAGAGTATAGTTTTGTAGTGATAAACTTAGGCAGTAAAGATGGCGTAAATATAGGAGATATTTTTTCTCTTTACCATATTAATAAATGTATTGGCGACGTAAAAGTAGAAAAGGTCCATGATTCAATGGCTGCTGCAGGCTTTTTATCTGACGAAACCAAGACCAAAGTTACTGAAGGCGATAGGGTCCTGCTGAAGACTCAATGAAGTCTTTTCAAGTCAAACCGCTCTCCTCGCTCCAAGGGGAACTTTCTTTACCCGGCGACAAATCCATAGCCCACCGTTGTTTAATCCTCAGTGCAATAGCTAAAGGTAAAACTATAATTGAAAATTTTCCTGCCAGTCTTGACTGCCTTTATACTCTGAAGGTCTTTAAACAATTAGGTATAAAGATAAAAAAAGAAAAAGACAGGCTTAATAAGATAAATGTTTTTGGCAAAGGGCTTAAGGGATTAAATAAACCAAAAGGAGAAATTTTTCTCGGCAACTCCGGTACTACCTTACGTCTTCTTTTAGGAGTTCTGGCAGGTCAGAATTTTAGAGTTAAGTTAACTGCGGGTAAATCGCTTGCCAACAGACCAATGCGCCGCGTTACTGTGCCGCTAAGGATGATGGGCGCAAATATAAGCGCAAAACGCGAAAGCAGGCAAAATGTAAAGCAAATAGAAGAATACCCTCCCCTTACAGTTAAAGGGGGAGAACTTAGACCAATTATTTATAAAATGCCGGTGCCTTCTGCGCAGGTAAAATCAGCAATATTGCTGGCGGGTCTTTATGCAAAAGGTTCTACGCGGATTATTGAGCCAGTAAAAACTCGTGACCATACAGAGCGGATGCTTAAATTGTTTAAAGCTGACTTAAAAGTCAAACAAAATCAAATAGTTATAAAAGGAGATAAAGAGCTAGTTTCACCTAAAAAAATTTTTGTTCCTGGTGATATATCTTCAGCCAGTTTTTTTATAGTAATGGCAACTATACTGCCCAATAGCAGGATTTTGGTAAAAAATGTAAGTTTAAATCCTTCAAGAACGGGGATAATCAGAGTTTTAAAGCATATGGGAGTCAATATTCAAATTCGACCCCACACTTTATCAAAAGTGCGGAGAGAAATTCGAAATTGGGAACCCCTGGGGGATATTATTGTAGAAAGTAGTAGATTAAAAGGTACACAGGTTAAGAGAGAAGAGATACCTACTTTGATAGATGAATTACCAATTTTGATGGTTGCCGCCAGCTTAGCCAAGGGCAAAACTATATTTGAGGGAGTTAATGAATTAAGAGTTAAAGAGACTGACCGTATAAGGTCGATGTCGCAAAACCTCCAGAAAATGTGTGCGGATATTAAAGTCGTTAAAGTAGGCAATTCAGAAAATATTATTATTAAAGGCGTAAAAGCACTTATGGGGACAAAAGTAAGGAGTTTTGGCGACCATCGCACAGCGATGAGTATGGTAGTAGCGGGTTTAGTAGCAGAGAATAAGACTATTATTGATGATGTTTCTTGCATTGATAAATCCTTCCCTGAATTTTTGAACCTTTTAAAGCTCCTGATTTCCTAATTTTTTCTAAATTTTGTATTTCTTATATACATAGGTAATACTGTTAGCGGGTCCTGTCT
>CAYOMI010000260.1:0-2130 GCA_964405005.1 uncultured Planctomycetales bacterium
GGCCCAGGCCGAGGGGTTAAGACATATGCGGTTAAAGGCAGAACCGGTATTCCCTATAAACATTGCTGATTTACCTGATTTTAAGAGATTTGTCTTCCGGAAAGGGACGTCCTACGGCTCAAGATGGAGCTGGATAAGAGGTAATGTTTATGATGAAGTCAGCTATTTTCATGATGGGGTAGATATTTTTGAATATAGAGCTAGCGACGGCTCAATCCGTTCCATTCCTAAGGGCACACCCATTGTTGCTATGGCTGCAGGTAAGGCAATCGAAGGTAAAGGAAGATTTGCAACCGGGGTATATATTCGCACTGCTGACGGAACATTAATTATATATGAGCACGTAATTCCGACGGTAAAGATTGGCGCCATAGTAAAAGCAGGGGATAAGATTGGAAATTTTGGCGACCAGGTAATTTATCCTTATCGCCAACCGCATATTCACTTGGAAGTAATAAGAGTTCCAAAAGAAATAGCACTACCAGAAGGAATGAGAAGTAGGGTAGTAGAGTTCTTGTCCGATCAAAAATTTCTAGGTTATGTGAGAGAATTGGCAAGGCTTGGAGAAGTGTATGGCGTTGATCCTTTCTTATTCTGGCCTCATCTAAAGAGTGTTTCAGAGATAGAATTAGATGAAACTGTGAGAGCCCGCGCACCGAATGACAGGAGTAAACAGCAAACTCCCGCTGTTTTATCATACTCAATAGCCCCTATGCTGGCTGTTGGCCTGTTCAAGGAATCTTACGTAGACTACCGGACTGCCGTATTGGGTTTAGCAATAGTAATTATCGGGTACTTTCTTCCAAAGCTCTTAACTAAAAAACTTAGTGAGAAAGCATGCGTAGTGTTGGCAATTTTGAGCTTCTTGGCATTTTTGGGAGCCTTCGCCCACTTCCTATTGACTGGTGCGGTGATTAGCGCATTTTTATTTTCCGGCCTTGCGACTCTTGCGTTGCGCATTGCGCTTTTGATATCTACCGACCGCACGAAGAAAAATAAACGCCTGGATAATAAAAGCAAAATAGCTAATCAGGAAAGGGAAGTTTGGGAATCTTTTAACCAGCTGGCTAAGCCAGAGTTAGAAAAAGGCTTAGAAAAGGACAGCCCATTCTCCATCATATATAAACGTATGAAAGGCCTCAAGGATTATCGTTTTGAATCACGCAGCGTCACCACCTTATGCTCTCTGCTTATGGGTATCCTCCTGCTTCCTTTAGGCATAGGCATATTCTTCATCATCCAGGCTATGGCAATCGTCTTTGCCTTCGTAAAACAGGGCGGCATCAGAGGACAGCCTTATACCTTAAAAGAGATACTCCTTACTCCGATTGCCCAGGCAGATGGAAAGAAAATTGACCCCGCCCCAGCATTTAAATTTCTACCCACATTCTTCAGAACCTCCATTGACCGCCACGAAAGAACCTATCAATCCCTCCATAAGAAAGGGATTCGCTCAAAGATTATTAATGAGACCCTGGCTTATCTTAGCCAGGCCTTATATCTGATACCAGATATAGTCAACCTACATAAATCGAAAGACACCGAACCAGAGGCCATCCAAGTCCAAAGAAATACGTTTGGGGATAGACAACAGCCCCAGCCAACTAATTCTAGCAATCCAGTAAGAAAATCAATTAAGAAAAACATCTTATTCTCCTTACTATATTACTGGAAGTCGTTTAAAGATTGGCTACCTAAAATCAACAAAACAAATATATCGAAAACCATCATTGTTATGGTCTTTACTTTAGTTACTTTAGGGAGCACTTTATGTGGATGTTTTGCAAGAGGCTCAGCGAATTTCTCTAACCAGATGAATAATACGCCAATTACACAAGAATATCAGCCTCAAGATAAAGATAAATCTATTGAGGTGCAAGGAACAGAAGAACCTAAAGAAGCTTCACTATATGAACAAGCACAGGCGGAATCCACGCCAATAGCTGAGGATACAAGCACCAGTGATATAAATAAGGAAGAAGATAACGACGGCATTATTAAATACACCGTCCAGAAAGGCGATTGTTTATGGAAGATTGCTAAGAAATATCTCGGCGACGGCAATAGATGGATTGAGATCTATGAGCTGAATAAAGATAATAAAGGTAAAGATGGAATCGACAACCCCCG
>CAYOMI010000261.1:0-2127 GCA_964405005.1 uncultured Planctomycetales bacterium
CCATAAAATAGACTGGACGCATATAATTGCCGTCAGCCACTTTATAAAAAAGGAAATTATCGGTATCGGCGTAGATGATAGGAAAATCACCGTGATTCATCACGGAATAGACCAAAAAAAATTTCGTCCTAAAATAGACACCACAAAAATATTTAAAAAATATCCCCAGCTGAAGAATAAAAAGATAGTCTTTCATCCGGCGAGAATCGGTTTAGCCAAGGGCTGCGATATAAGCATTAAAGCCATAAATCTGGTGAGAGAGAGATACCCAGATATCATGTTGGTGTTAGCGGGTGCAAAAAATATTATTGATTGGGGCGAGACCCAGCAGAGAGATATCGCCTATTTGGTGCGCCTGATAAAACACTTTAAACTGGAGAGGAACTGTCTCATCGACGCTTATTCTCTAGAAGAAATGAGAGAACTTTACGCGGCAAGCGATGTCTGCGTCTATCCTTCTAGCTGCGGTGAGCCTTTTGGTCTGACCATGCTTGAGGCGATGGCCATGGCAAAACCGATGATTATCACTAACTCCGGAGGAATGCCCGAGGTTATCAATGATGGGATAAACGGATATGTTATTCCCGTAAGAGACTTTGAACTTTTAGCTGCAAAAATTAAGACTCTCTTAGGCGATAAAAAATTAAGAGATAGATTAGCAGTATTTTGTTAAAAAATTTTTTGCGTTGAAATTATTTTCAAAAAGCCAGTTTTTATAACTTGTGCCAAATCGTAACTTACGACATTGCAATGCGTTGCGTCAAAATTTCGCTTGATTTTTTCTTGTAACTTCTGCTATTCTATAGGCATATCTTGCAATTTAAATCTTACAGAAAGGAGCAACGGATATGCCTATTATAAATCCACGCTTCAGATTTATCGAGAAGTTTCTTGCCCATTTTAACTGCGCATTCTCAACAAAACATCAAAGATCAGTATTCAGAGAATTCATCTACGCCTTATTCTCCGACTACAAGCGCCTGTCTCTTGCTGCTATTGCAAATAATACCGAGATAAACTATCAAAAATTGCAGTATTTCTTCTCAGAATCAAACTGGAGCACAAAAGAACTAAATGAAATCCGTCTGCGTTTACTCCAGAATCAAAGGACAACAAGGGCAAACAGCAAAGGGGTCTTAGCTATAGACGACACCGCCTGTCCCAAGCCATATGCCGAAAAAACCGAAGGAGCTCAAGTTCAATATTGTGGTGCTACAGGCAGAGAAGAAAATTGTAATGTCGCCGTTGCCAGCTGCTTTGTGTCGAATACCAAGCATTTCCCAGTAGACTTTAAGTCCTATCTGCCTATTACCACGCCTAACCCAAAGAACTTTAAAAGTAAGCTTGACCTGGCCAAAGAGCTTATTGATGATGCCGTTAATAAAAAGGTGCCCTTCTCTTCTGTGGTGGTAGATGCCTGGTATACTTCAACCGATTTGATAGAATTTGTCGCATCCAAGAATCTAACCTTGGTGGCCGAAGTAAAAATCAACCGCTCTATATTCTTTACCCACCCACAGACTAAACAGTGGCGCTATCTAACCGGCGATAAAATTATCACCCTTATCAAAGAGTTTTACCCGCATAAGCTAAAAACAGTGGCTATACCGCAGGCAGACGGAACAGATAAAAACCTGCTCTATTATTCGTTTAAGTCAAAACTTAAGGACTGCTCAACTGATGTCCAGGTAATCTTTATCTTTGACAAATGGTCTAAAACTGATGACAGGGATATCCATATCTTGATAACTACCGATGTCTCTATGCCTGTGCGCTCCGTTATTCTTACCTATCTATTACGTTGGGGCATTGAAGAATCATTCAGGGAATTGAAAGATACCTTCTGCTTTGACCAGTATCAGGTGCGCCATCAGGAGCAAATCCAAAAACACTGGATTATGTCATTCCTGGCCTGGACGCTTGCCTACTGGATTAAGCAGAATGGCTGCTTGTCGAAAATCTTCAACGAACCACCTCAAACCATCGGTGAATGCAAACAGGCAGTCGCTTCGCTTATCATCATCGACTCCAGCTTCTTGTTATCAAAGAACAAGGATATAGCTGCTTGCCTTTACAGTATCAAATCAGAACGCTTCAAGAAAAAACTACAAAACTAACAAACTCCTG
>CAYOMI010000262.1:0-2082 GCA_964405005.1 uncultured Planctomycetales bacterium
AATTAAAGCAGTTAAACAATACAACGAAGAAGGGAAAACAGCCAGCCAAATATTTAAAGAAGCAGGGTTTGATCTAAACACAATAGGTAAACATATTCCCAAAGATTGTTTGCAACGTTGGCGACGAACATTCAAATTGAGAGGTTCTAATGGACTAAATCAAGAGACCAGAGGTAGAGGAGGTGGTAGACCAAAAACTAAAGGTTTAACCATTGTTGATCGAATCAAATATTTAGAAGCTGAAAATGCCTACCTCAAAGCCGAAAATGATTTTTTAGCCAAGCTCCGGGCCGAAAGAACGGAGTAAAACTACGGCCAGGCCAAAAATTTAGGATTATTCATAAACTAGAAAAAAATATTGATTTGCTTTGTGAGATTGCGGATGTATCACGAAGTGGGTATTACTGTTGGCTAAAAAATATCAACAAGCCAGATAAGGATTATGGTGATTACCTACTCATTAAAGCGATATATGAGCAGGGTAAAGGAAAATATGGCTGGCGCACCATACAGATGAAATTGCGGGCAAATATGGGTATGGTAATGAATCACAAAAAGATCCAAAGGATTAAAATTAAATATCAACTGTTTACCAAGATTAGGAGGTTAAATCCCTACAAAGCCATCATGAAAAAGACCCAGGAACACCGAACATTTGAGAATATCTTGAATCGAAATTTTAATCAAGCAGTACCTTTCCATACTTTTGGCACAGACATTACTTATCTGCCATTTAATCATCGTCTGGCTTACCTGTCGGCGGTTAAAGACTTTGCCAGTGGTGAAATTGTACACTTACCCCCTCCGTCAAGACAGCAAAAGTGGATAACTAAGATAGCTTTTTCGACCTTTGGATTTTTAAGTTTTTTGGTAATACACTTCTGCCGGCGTTTGGTAGTTTAATGACTGGTGCAAACGCTCGGTGTTGTAAATATTAAAGTATTGGTTTAAGGATAATTCGGCTTCTTGGAATGAGGAATAATCTTTCAAATAAATCTCTTCATACTTTACCGTCCGCCACAGCCTTTCGGTAAAAATATTGTCAAAACATCGTCCGCGTCCGTCCATGCTAATCTGGACGTTTTTTTGTTTTAGCAAGTGGGTGTATTCTCTGCTGGTAAACTGGCTGCCTTGGTCAGAGTTATGGATTTCCGGTATGGCTTTGTTCAAGGCTTCGTTCAATGCCTCTTGGCAGAAATCCACGTACATATTTGGTGATAGCTTCCAATTAACCACATAGCGTGAATACCAGTCCAGTATGGCTATTAGATAAAACCACAAACCATTGGCTCTGACATAGGTAATATCCGTGCCCCAAACTTGGTTGGGTTTAATGATCTTTAATTGCTTAAGCAAGTAAGGATAAGTGGCATTAACTAAATTTGGTTTACTGGTATTTTTCTTAGGATAAATGGCCTGAATGCCCATGGTTTGCATTAAATTGGCTACGCGCTTGTGGTTAATGATTAATCCTTCTCTTTTAAGCTGGGCAGTAATTCGCGGATAACCGTAGTATGGTTTGTCAGTGTAAATTTCATCAATTCGGTTCATTAAACTAATGGTTTCAACACTAATTGGTTTTGGTTCATAGTAATATCCCGAACGGCTAAGACCAAGTAAATTACATTGCCGAAATAGTGATAGATTTTTATGATTAGGTTCAATTAATATTTTTCTTTCATTTTTAGAAATTGGCAACTTTTTTTTTCAACCAGTCAAGCTCTACCTTTAACTGGCCAATCTGACGGTACAATTCGTCATTTAATTCTTTGGTTTCTGCTAATTCTTTTACCACCGAATTATCCGCTCCGTTAAAGTCGCTTTGTAATGACTCCAAGGCCTTTTCTTTCCACCGCCTGGCCTGAGTGGGATGAATGCTGTATTTGGAACAAATAGCCGTAAGCATTTCCTCGCCTTTTAATAATTCTAATACTACTTTGGTTTTTAATTCAACTGAATGTTGCCGTTTAATATTGCCCATATTTTTGTATGCTAATTGGTGAATAAATGTATCTTAGCATACTGTCTAGTTTTTGGGGGTAATTATACATTATCATTACCAAAAACAAAATTGTCTTAAGT
>CAYOMI010000263.1:0-2055 GCA_964405005.1 uncultured Planctomycetales bacterium
AAGAAGATGGATAAAAATATATTTTTGGTGGGCTTCAAATTTGAGCCGGATGTGAATAAAAATAGACTCATTGCAAGAGCAAAAAATCTTATGTGCAGTTTTAATCTCGATTTAGTAGTTGCTAATACCCTTAATAAAAATAGATATTGGGCATACATTGTTAGTCAGAAAAAACTTTTTGGTCCTATATTTAATAAGCAAGATCTGGTTAAGAGATTAGTTAAGATAATATGAAATACATTGTCTTAGTGGGTGATGGGATGGCAGATTATCCGATAAAAGAATTGGATAATCGCACTCCATTAGAGGTAGCACGTACCCCTAATATGGATTTTATTGCTAAGGAAGGACGCTTGGGTCGAGTAAAAACCATTCCTGATAAATTGAGTCCTGCTTCAGATGTAGCGAATCTTTCAATTTTAGGTTATGACCCGCATAAGTTTTATACTGGCAGAGGACCATTAGAAGCAGCGAATTTAGGTGTGGAGCTAGAAGACGACGATGTTGCTTTTCGCTGTAATTTGATTACGGTTTTAGGTGATAAACTGATAGATTATAGCGCCGGTCATATAAGTTCTAAAGAAGCAGCAATATTGATAAGGTTTATTGATCATAACTTAGGCACAAATAGAATGAAGTTCTATCCAGGGGTAAGTTATAGGCATTTAATGGTGGCAAAAAGAGGCGTAGATGAACATCTGGAAAATTTGCAGTGTCAGCCACCGCACGATATTATTGGGCAAGGTATATTAAGAAACCTTCCCAGAGGCGACGGCGCAGAAGTTCTTATAGAACTTATGGAAAATTCGCGAAAGATTTTGGAAAAACATGAGATAAACCAGGTGAGGATAGATTTAAAAGAAAATCCTGCAAATATGATCTGGCTTTGGGGCCAAGGTAAAAAGCCGGCTATGCCAAAATTTGCAGATAAATATGGACTTTCAGGAAGCGTAATATCAGCAGTAGATTTAATTAAAGGCCTGGGCAGGATTTTAGGTCTTGAGGTGATAGATGTCCCGGGTGCAACCGGTTATTATGACACTGACTATTTAGGAAAGGCCAAGGCTGCGCTGAAGGCGCTGATGGATAAAGATTTTGTTTTCTTGCATGTAGAGGCGCCGGATGAAGCAGGTCATAATGGAGACTTGAGAGAGAAAATTACTGCTATTGAAAGATTCGACCAGTTGGTAGTAGGCACAATTTTGCATGCACTTAAGCGTAAGAAAAATTTCCGTATTTTGGTTCTACCAGACCACGCCACACCTATTTCAGTCAGGACGCACACTTCTGATATTGTATTTTTTGGTATATTCGGCAAAGACATCGCTGCTAGAGGATTTTCAGGTTACAACGAGAAGGAAGCAGTCAAATCCGACCTTTATTTTGCTAAAGGTCATGAATTAATGGATTATTTTATTAAATTTTAACTATGGATGCATTAATTATTGTTCTTTTAGTTGGATTAGCCTTCTTTTTGGCGTACAGATTGTACGCGAGGAAATTAGAATCTCTTTGGCATATTGACCCTAAGCGCTCAACCCCCGCTTTTTCTAAATATGACAGCGTGGATTACATTCCAGCAAAAAACTGGTTAGTTTTATTTGGCCACCATTTTGCTTCCATTGCTGGTGCAGGCCCGATTGTGGGGCCAATAATTGCCACTTCGCTTTGGGGGTGGTTTCCGGCGTTATTATGGGTGGTTTTGGGAACTATATTTATCGGGGGGGTGCATGATTTTGGTTCTTTGATTACCTCGGTCAGAGAAGGAGGTTCATCGGTTGCTGATATTACCCAATATGTAATTTCCCGTCGGGCAAAAATAATTTTTTCTTTATTTGTCTGGCTCGCACTTATTCTGGTTATCGCTGTTTTTATTTGCTTTTGTGCAGATACCTTTGTAAAAGAGCCAAAGATAGTTTTGCCTTCTTTAGGGCTTATACCAGTTGCTATATTAGTAGGTTATCTTTTATACCGCTTAGAGATTAATAGTATTTTAGTGACAATTTTAGGACTTGTTTTATTATTTGCGATGATATTGCTTGGAAATACTATACC
>CAYOMI010000264.1:0-2048 GCA_964405005.1 uncultured Planctomycetales bacterium
ACTAGATGTTACCAGAGGTTACCTAAATTCTAGAAGTAACCTTTGTAACCTTTAGTAACTTTTGTAACCTTTGTAATCTTAAAATGGTTTCCTTAAAAGAGCGCCTCACAGATATTCTTATTAACAATAAACTTCTCACTAAAGAACAACTTGTGCAGGCGCTAGAGGTTCAGAAAGAAAAAGGCGGAAGACTCAGCGATATTATTGTAGATTTAAAGTTTATTAAAGAGAGCGATCTAATTTTGGCACTTAGTGAAGGCCTGGGTTTTCCCCTAATTGATTTAAAGCGTTTCAAGATCGACTATGAAATAGCCCGCGTCATTCCTGCCGATATTGCTCGCCATTATCAAATAATTCCTGTTTCTAAAATGGGAGACACCATCACTCTTGCCATGGCAGATCCTTTAAATATATTTGCTATTGACCATGTAAAGGCCCTTACCGGATATAAGATAAACACCATTATTTCCTCTAGCCAGGATATCTTGCAGACCATAGAGTTGTCTTATCCAGATGCAACTAAGGGCGTAATTGATGATTTGGTCAAAGAGATGTCTGTATCGTCCATTGAGTTTATCAAAGAGGAAAAAGAAATTTTACCTAGTGATCAGGAATTAGATCATGTCAGCCGTCAGGCACCGGTAATTAAGATTACCAATGTGATATTGGAAAAGGCAGTTAAGAAAAAGGCCTCGGATATACTCATTGAACCCTTAGATAGAAAGCTCAGGGTTCGTTTTCGCATAGATGGTATATTGCATGAAGAAGAGGCGCCTCCTAAAAATATGCACCCCTCAATTGTTTCCCGTATTAAGGTAATGTCAGATTTAAATATTGCTGAACATCGGCTTCCGCAAGATGGCCGCTTTAAGGTAAATATGGTAACTAGGGAGATAGATTTTCGCGTATCTATTCTTCCTTCCAGTTTCGGCGAGAAGGTTGCTCTGCGTATATTAGATAAGTCTCAGGCTACACTGGACATAGAAAAGTTGGGTTTTAGTCAAGATACAGTCTCTAAATTAAAAAATATGGCTAAACTTCCGCATGGCATGATACTTGTCTGCGGACCTACGGGTAGCGGTAAAACTACAACCCTTTATTCGATTTTAAAATTTGTAGATAGTCCCACAAAAAACATTGTTACTGTTGAAGATCCTGTAGAGTATCAATTAGAAGGAATAAACCAGGTGACTGCACGCTCAGAAATAGGTCTTAGTTTTACCACTGCCTTACGTTCTATCCTAAGACAAGACCCCAATGTAATTATGATTGGTGAAATTCGGGATTATGAGACGGTGGATATTGCGGTTAAAAGTGCATTAACCGGACATCTGGTTTTATCTACTCTGCATACGACGACTGCGCCGGGTGCAATTGTACGTTTGATTAATATGGGAGTTGAGCCATATTTACTCAATGCTTCTTTAATCTGCGTGATGGCACAGAGGCTGTTACGTAAAATATGTCCTTATTGTAAGGAAGAATATACTATTAAGAAAGATCTTATTGATACCCTGAAATTAGATTTAGAGAATGTTAAGAGTAGTAAGTTATTTCGCGGTAAAGGTTGCCCTCATTGTTTTAATCTGGGCTACAGTGGTAGGTTGGGCATTGCCGAAGTTCTTTTAATAACACCCGCTATCAGAGAATTGATCCTTAGACGCACACAGGAACATTTAGTGAAACAGCAGGCGCGTCAGGAAGGAATGAAGACCTTACGCGAGGAAGGATTGCAGGCAGCGCTGAAAGGTATCACTACTTTAGAAGAAGTGTTGCGCGTTACTGCTCCAGATGAATAAAATATAAGATGCAGACATTAAGAGAGAATATTATTGAGATATTAATTAAAAGTAAAAAACTCACAAAAGAACAGCTTGAAAAGGCATTAGAGACACAGAAACAAAAACAGGTGCCCTTAAGAAGGGTTTTGGTTGAACAGGGGGTCATCTCGGAGGAGGAATTACTTTCTCTTTTATCCAAACAGCTTTATATACCTACATTGCATATTAGTAAATATAAATTTGATCCCGATATAGTCAAAACTATAC
>CAYOMI010000265.1:0-2002 GCA_964405005.1 uncultured Planctomycetales bacterium
GATTATGTTGAAGCAATGTGGCTTATGTTGCAGCAGGAAAGCCCTGATGATTATATAATTGCAACTGGAGAAAATCACTCTGTGCGTGAATTTGTGCGGAAGGCGTTCGAGGTTATAGGTATTGAGCTAGAGTGGAAAGGAAAAGGAGTGGAGGAAAAAGGATTAGACAAGCATACGGGCAAAGTGCTTGTCAAAGTTAGCCCGAACTTTTTCCGACCAGCGGAGGTTAATATATTATTGGGAGATTACTCGAAAGCAAAAAACAAACTGGGCTGGCAACCTAAAACCTCGTTTGAAGAGCTGGTAAGAATTATGGTAGAAAAAGATATAGAGAGGGAGGGGAAGAAAACTCGATGATGGAGCTAAAAGAGGCCTGGCCCAAGGTGGCCATCATCGTCCTCAACTGGAACGGTTGGCGAGATACGATTGAGGGCCTGGAGTCGCTACGACAATCTGCGTATCCTAATTATCAAATTGAGGACCGAAGACTGTTTAAGCAGGTTTTCCAGAGAGAATTGTATGGGGGCAGTGGTTAAGATGGGGTGGGGACAATTTTATAAAGAAAAGAATCGGGATATAGCTGGGCTAATATCCAACGTTAGTGCTCACAAAGAGTTTATCAAAACTATTGTAGACAATGCTCCTATAGTAGATGCTAAAGAAACACGTTTATTAGAGGTGGGAACTGGAACCGCTGACATGTGCATCTTTATGTCCTGGTTAGGGTATAAGGTTACGTCTATTGATAACGACCAAAGTGTCTTAGAAAATGTTATGCTTAGGGATTTAATGAGGACGGCGGGCGACCTTAACCTGTTAAAGCAAGATGCATTTAACTTGCCTTTTAGCGATAACACTTTTGATATTGTGTTCTCTCAGGGTTTCCTTGAACATTTTTCAGATGAGGAGATAGTAATGCTAATTGCAGAGCAACTGAGGGTAGGTAAAAAGGTAATTTTTTCGGTTCCATCATTTTGGTATTCACGAAGGGACTTTGGAAACGAAAGACTTATGAAAATAGAGGAGTGGCTCAATATTCTAAAGGATTTCCGGGTCTCTAAATCATTTTATTATGGATTGAGTAATAGGCGAATCAGGTATTTGTTACAGCGTAAACCATTGCATATTTGTATCCTTATGGAGGGCTGGTCATGAAAGTAGCAATAGATATATCACCGTTGGCAAGGCAGAATAGAACAGGCATCGAAAATTATATATTTAACTTATGTAAAAATTTACCGCTGGTTGATAAAAAAAATGAGTACGTACTCTTTGCTAATTCTTATGGACATCATCAACCATTAAGGGCAGCTGCTGAAGAGATCGGCCTTAGAAATCATCAGAATATGTCAACGAGGGTATCAAGGCTACCTGGAACCATACTTAAGTTCATGTGGAGGTATCTGCATGGTCCTTCAGCAGAAAGATTAGTTGGTGGAATAGATATCTTTCACGTATCAGATAGACTAGGCCCACCTTTAAAGAAGGCAAAATTGGTGGTGACCATATTTGATTTAACTCCCATGAAATTTAAGGGGTTCTTTACGGAGAAAGCTGCTAACTATTTCACGATCTATTTTAAAGAGATCATACCAAAAGCTGCTGTGGTAATTGCTATATCTCAGTGCACTAAGAATGACATCCTTGAGTATTTTGATATTGCGGAAGAGCGTGTTGAGGTCATACCACTAGCTGCTGATGCCAATTATAAACAGGTACAAGATAAGATAGCGGTTGATAAGGTCAAGGCTAGATATAAAATTAATAGAGATTACATATTATTTGTAGGCACATTAGAACCGCGAAAGAATATTACAAATATAATCAGAGCTTATAACATGTTGCCACATCACCTTAAATACAATCATTTATTAGTGATATGCGGTAAAAAGGGGTGGTACTACGAGGAAATCTTTAGGACGGTTGAGGAGCTAAACCTGGAAGACAATGTTATCTTTACTGGATATGTTCCCGATAAGGATGTTCCGCTTCTCATGAATGG
>CAYOMI010000266.1:0-1985 GCA_964405005.1 uncultured Planctomycetales bacterium
GCATATTTATATAATCTGAAAGATAATCTCTTTCCTTCTGCTCTATCTCAAGAAATTCTGCACCCAATCTATATCTATCAGAATGCGCCAATGGCTGACACCAGGCAATTCTGCCGACAGGTCTTAGGATACGAGATAGCACAGTTACCTCTAACATTACAGTGCTTTGTGGAGCAATGAATTTATTATTCACAAAGCCCACACCACCTATGCTTATATCATCGCTAACTGTATTATGAAATTCAGGCATACCTCTGATCTGATAACGTAACGCAGTATTTAGTCTTATGCGCGGAAATATTCTTTTTTCTGTAAATGAAATTGCCATTATACCGCCGTTTTAATAAGAAATTGTGATCCTTCTTTCTCTTTTTCAGTCTAAACTATAACATATATTTATAGATATGTCAATATCCCCTTAATTATAAATATGCTGCTTTTTAGAGAATTTGTTTGGCTGTTAAAAATATGATTTACCTAAAAGCCCCATATTGTTTACAAATTAAGAGAATTTTGTTATAATAACCTTTATAGGAGAATAATATGTATTGTAAATTTTATGGCCTAAAAGAGAAACCCTTCAATGTCACCTCTGATCCTGCCTTCTTTTTCTTGAGTAAACAACATAAAGAGGCCCTTTCGCATCTTCTCTATGGAGTAACCCAAAGGAAAGGCGTAATTGTCATTACCGGTGAGATAGGCACAGGAAAGACCACTTTATGTCGTTTTTTTCTCGAACAATTAGGCAAAAATGTCAAGACCGCATTTATACTCAACCCATACCTTTCCGAAATCCAGTTACTAGAAGCGATAATGAGAGATTTTGGTCTCAATGTAAGGGATAAAAACAGATTGTCATTTGTCTGGGAGTTTAATAAATTTCTTTTACGAGAAGCTGAATCTGGTAATAATGTGGTTTTGATTATTGATGAAGCACAAAATTTAAAACCCCGTCAATTGGAGCAGATTCGTTTACTCTCCAATTTAGAAACCGAAAAAGATAAATTGATGCAGATTGTGTTGGTAGGTCAACCTGAGTTGAATCGGCGCTTGGCTCTTTATGAGCTTAGACAATTACAACAGAGGATAATGGTTAGATATCATATTACTCCTTTAGATAAAGATGAGGTAAAAGAATACATTGCGCATCGTCTGCGTGTCAGCGGAACTATCAATAAGATACATTTTACAAATGAGGCCCTGGAAGCAATTTCTGATTTTTCCTCAGGAATACCGCGTCTTATAAATATTATCTGTGATCGGGCCCTGTTAGCAGGTTTTGTGGCTGAAATCAATACAATAGATTTTAACATCATAAAAAGGTGTTTAGACGCATTAAGTAGTTATTTTGTTGCGGAGAAAAGATGAGTATTATATATGATGCCTTAAAGAAAGTTAGCAAATCCCAAGGTTTAACTCCTGATGTTAAAAAAGACAGTGTACCTAAAGCCAAATACACGACTTACATAATATATACCTTAATAGTATGTCTAGGGTTTTTTATGTCCAGTATATTTTTTGGTTTTATCACGAAAAAATCACGAACCAATAGCATACTAATATCGACGATTCAACCTTCTGCTGAAGTAAAACAGAATATACCATCTCTTACCCTCTCCCCTGTTGAAGAAAAGGACCTTGCGAAAACGCAAATATCCAGCGATATCAAAAAAAAGGGGGCCCTCGCCTTTACTCTAAATGGAGTATTTTATTCTCAGGATGAAGGATACGCGCTTATAAATAATCAGATTTTAAAAGAAGGGGATACACTAGAGGGTTGGACTATTAAGCGTATTACTTCGGAAGAAGTAGAACTGGAATCAGGGGGAGAGTTAATCAAACTATCTACCAAGAGTTAGATTCTTTTACTTAAAGCCGTTTTTATTACCTTCAGGGGTATATTTTCTACTATTTTAGTCCTACCGATACCTGTTATGAGAACAAACCTAGTCTTCTTGCCTATAAATTTTTTATCATGATAATAT
>CAYOMI010000267.1:0-376 GCA_964405005.1 uncultured Planctomycetales bacterium
CTTGGCGGGACAGCTTCCGAACATACGAATGGGAGAAAGCTTGCCCCGTTCCTGATTTAATTATAGCACAGGTTAAGCAATTATTGGCACTGGTGTGATTTACCCTACCCTGCTACTCACTATATCTTAGACGGGGGGGAGACCCCCAGTTTTATTTTCTAACGATAACTACTAAGTGGTCATACACAAAATTTGGATTTTTGACAAAATTATTTTTTAATTGTGCATTGAGAATCAATATAAATCTTCCCATCAATAGAATTAAAAAAGTATCCTGGATAGTAAATAGATTTGGAACACCAAGAAACTACTTTCTGTGTGCAACTACTATCCCAGTATTCATTATAGCCATCGTAATAGGTATCAGAATAAGTAA
>CAYOMI010000267.1:476-1984 GCA_964405005.1 uncultured Planctomycetales bacterium
TAGATGGTCTACAGAATGTTGCTTTTTGGGAGCATCTGTAATCAACATAAATATCCTTACTAATAGTGCTATAAAAATATCCTGGATAGTAAATAGATTTGGAACACCAAGAAACTACTTTTTGAGTGCAATTACTATCCCAATACTCGTTATACCCATCATAATAGGTGTCAGAATAAGTAATAGATGGTCTACAGAATGTTGCTTTTTGGGAGCATCTGTAATCAACATAAATATCTTTAGTAATGGTGCTATAAAAATATCCTGGATAATAAATAGATTTCGGACACCAAGTAATTACTTCTTGAGAACAGCTACCATCCCAATATAATTTAGTTGTTATCTGAGGATTAACATAGTATTCTTTATAGGGCAGACAATAAATTAAGTTGTTGCACCGACTGTCGGAGTAATAGTTACTGCCATCGTAATAATAACCAGAGAAATCTGGGGAAGCGTAGCAAGGCTTTATATATTGAGGACTTAAATAATAGACACCGTTGTCCCATATTCTTATTATTTTAGCTTCCTCGTATGTATATTCTTTTGGCAAATCTCCCACCTGCCAGCCCTCACCTGTTGTCTCATAATAGTAATACCATTCATCTCCTATCGGGTAATAATAACCTGACTCAGAATGGACTGTCTTTATTCCAACTCCCATATGATTATGGAATTGAACTAAAGCAGTGCCTATACCCGTAGCTTGAACAAGCGAAGCAAATAAATAAGAAGTGTCTTCGCAATCGCCATTCCTCTCCACAAATGTTTCTATTGGATATTTGGGATATTCATCAAAAGTTGTATAGTAATCTTCAACATAAGGTAGACCTTGAATAAAACTTACTATAAAAGAACTTAAGTGATAATTCTTTTTATCCGCAGTTTCTTTTAATGCTTTTGCTATTTCTTTGATAAAGGGGTCGTTTGGAGTTACATATTCAGTGCCCTGCGGACTTCTTGGTTTATTCTTGTAATACTCATACCAATCTTCCTGTATTGAATAGTTCCAAGTCCACGGAGTTCCTTCGTATTCCCACGAAAAATTTTGAGCAAGATATCTCCCACCACCAGCAGGATGGGCATCTTCCCCGTCCTTTATCCCATCTCCATCTGAATCAGTATTCCAATCAGAAGTTCCCAACTCTAATTCTCGTCTGTAAGTTAGACCATCGCCATCATTATCGGCATTCATCATCTTTTCTTGGGCTTCTTTCGACGCTAACTCTTGTTCTTTAGCCTTTCTCGCCATCTCCTCTTGAGACCTTTTAATTGCTTCCTGTTGAGCTTTTTGTTCCGCTTTTTCTTCAGCCAATTTTGCCTCACCAAGCTGTCCTTCAACTATCTTTCTTTTTGCTTCTTCTATTTTAGTTTGAGCTTTTTGATAATAAAAAGAGTTTTCAGGAAGTTCGGAGAACGAATCTATAGCTTCTTGGTAATTTCCTTCGTCAACTTTTCCTAAAGCTTGAGTGAATTTTGATTTGTCTTCAAGGTTTCTTTTATTTACT
>CAYOMI010000268.1:0-1966 GCA_964405005.1 uncultured Planctomycetales bacterium
GTTTTTTTGGTTAAGACAATCGGACATTTATCATATCTCCTTTAAATTTTTTAATTTTTTCTTTAATCTCATTCTTTCTAATAAAGAGGCACGGTTAATAATCAAAATGCCATTTAAGTGGTCCAGCTCATGCTGAAAAACTTGGGCAAGTAAATCTTCAGCTTCTATTAAAACCGGCTTTCCGAGCTCATCAAGCGCCTTAAGTTTAACCTTCTTTGCTCTTTTTATTTTTACGGCAACACCGGGAACGCTTAAACACCCTTCCTCCATTACCTGCGTACCTTGGAGTCTAGTAATCTTGGGGTTAATTAATTTATAAAGCCCTGAACCAACATCTGCGACAAACATAGATTCTTCAACGCCTATCTGATTAGCCGCCAGACCTACTCCGGAAACTTCATACATAAGTTGAGCCATCCGGCTTAAAAGTTCACCATGCTCAGGAGTAATTTTTAAAACTGGTTTGGCTACTTTGGATAATATGGGATCGCCGTATGTCCTAATCTTTAATTCTTTTTCCATTGATTCGTTACCCTATCTTTTATTCTAAGGTACCCTTTAGCGTATGCAGGCTTGTCAGGGAATAATGCATCATTTCGTATTCTACGATTGATTCTATTTTTTTCCATTTACCGTAATAATCTTGGGTTTTATTTTCTTTGCCTCTTTCTCATCGGCTAAAATATATGAGACAATAATTATTTCATCGCCAACACAAGCACCTCTTGCCGCAGGTCCATTCAAACAGATTATCCCTGAACCTCTTTTACCTTCAATCGCATAAGTCTCAAGACGCTGGCCATTATTGAGATTAAAGACCTCTACCTTTTCACCTTCAAGGATATCTGCTTTTTTCATCAGCGCTGCATCAATGGTGATACTCCCGGGGTAATAAAGATTGGTTTTGGTTACGCGTACACGATGAATTTTTGATTTTAAAATCGTTCTTAACATTTTCATCTCCCTCATCACTCAAGATCGGGTCTTGTAACTTATTAGGGGTCTTGAACTTATAAGACCCGATCTTAAATTAGTGTGCTTTTATCGATTTATAAGCTTGCCGTGCAATCATCAGTTCTTCGTCAGTCGGAATAACTAAAACTTTTGGCTTTTTCTTTAAATAAGAAAATAACCCCTGGCAGATTCTTTCTCTGATTCTTTTCTGGTGTTCGCCGATACCGGCAGTAAAAACTAAGGCATTGCAACCTCCCATTATCGCAATATATGCGCCAATATATTTTCTGATGCGATAGACAAAAATATCAATCGCTAATCTTGCCCGTTTATTTCCCGAAGATTTGTTTTCTAAAATCCGCATGTCATTACTTATACCAGAAATGCCCTTAAGACCACTCTGTTTATTTAATATATCATCAATTTCTCTAATACTAAGTTTGAGTTTGCGTAATAGATAGGGAATAAGAGCAGGATCAATATCTCCGCAGCGTGTTCCCATGATTAACCCTTCTAAGGGCGTAAAACCCATACTGGTATCAATAGATTTGCCTCTATTTACCGCGGTAATACTACAGCCGTTGCCCAAATGACAGGTAATTATTTTTAATTTATTTAATGGCTTACCTAAGATACGCGCTGCCTCGCAAGCTACATAATGGTGGCTGGTGCCATGAAATCCATATTTTCTAATCCCTAATTTCCCATAATATCCATAAGGCAAACCATAGATATAAGCATACTCAGGTAATGTCTGATGAAAGGCGGTATCAAAAACTGCTACTTGTTTTATTCCCGGTAATAATCTTTTACTCGCTAAGATGCCGGTTAAATTTGCCGGATTATGTAACGGTGCAAGCAAACAACACTGTTTTATTTTTCTGATTACTGCATGATTAATCAATACCGGCTTTTTAAATTCTTCTGCACCATGCACAACTCTATGTCCTACTGCCTCTACCTGGTTAATCTTTCCCAAAATTATCTTTAAGCCAGTATAGTGATCTTGTAT
>CAYOMI010000269.1:0-1959 GCA_964405005.1 uncultured Planctomycetales bacterium
ACTTTGGTTGAGATGGCTTTGAGCTGATTTAAGATGGCATAAAGAGTGGTAGTTTTTCCACTGCCAGTAGGACCGGTAATAATGATAATGCCGTGCGGTTTGGCGGTCACTTTACTTATGCTATCAAAATGCGCTTTATGAAAACCTAAGTTCTCCAAGGTAATCAGGGTCTTATTTACGTTTAAGAGGCGTAACACCAGCGCAGGTCCGTAAATTGAAGGAATGCAGGATACTCTTACATCCGCAGGATGATCGCAATATTTATGTTCAAACCTGGCATCGTGGAACTTGTAAAAATCGCTTACGGTTATCTCTGCTCGGCTGAATACCACATTTATCAAGTTATTGTGCCACTCTAAAGGAATACAGAGCCTAAAATAAAGAATGCCGTCAATTCTAAACCGAACGGTGGATATTTTTTCTTCCGGCTCAATATGGATATCAGTAGCATTGCGAATAATCGCCTCGTCCAGAAGCTCATCCAGCAGCTCCTTAAGTTCATTGCCGACTATACCGGTTTCCTTAATCTGGGTGATTCTTTTTTCGGTTTCCTTGATTTTTTTCTGTTTTTTAAGCAGCTCCAAATGATTCCGGATTGCGCTTTCGCTGCCGATATAAGACTGTTTGTCGCTCAAACCTTCGCTATTCAGGAGATCGGTTATTTCAGTATCAAAAGGATAGGCGAAAACAAAACAGAGTCCTTTTTCTGCCTCAACAGGCAGAAATACCCTGTCTATTAAGATGTCTAAACCAATCTTCTCAACTATTGGAAGGTTAACGATGTATTTCTTGTTAAAATACCTCCAGCCTACCTGCCTGGCCAGGGCCCTGGCAATATCTTCATCGTCGGCAAAATTATAATACTTTAAGACCCTGCCTAATCTTTGCTCAGGCTTTAAGTTCTTTTGGATATTCAAAGCAAAGTCAAGCTGTTCTTTGGTAACTACTTTACTCTTGAGTAAAATATTTCCTATTTCTTGTACAGGCATTTTAGTTTATGAAGTTGAGTTTTAAGATTGAACCATCCTGCTGCTTAAAAATAACGCCGGCAGGATCTATTTTTTCTGCTGTAAGCCTTGAGGCAATAATATCTCCTTCCTTAAAACTGTAGTTTACGCCTTTTAGGCTGGCTTGAGCTTCTTTTAAATCATCGCTAATAAGTAAGAGTTGTATTTTTATGTCAGATGCGTCTACCAAGGGTTCTTTTATGCCCTGGGCAAACCCCGAGACCTCTTCTTTTTTACCCTGTGGCAAAACCTTTTCAATCTGGTAAATTTCTTTTTCCGCTTCTTTTTTCTTTAACAGCAAATTGCTTTTTTCAAGGTCAAGCCTAATGATCTCCAGTTCTTTTTGCTTGTTATCAAAGAGCTCATGGTAGGCTTTTATCCTTGCCAAGTCCTGGTCAAAATCATCAGCTGGTTTTGCCTGGTCTTTAATAACAGGCTCTTGAGGCTTGCCGGAATTTTCGTCTTGGACAGTTTTATCTTTCGGCTCAAGGACTTTTTGCTTATCGACAATAACATCCACTGCCAAAAGGTTGTCTTCGCACCAGCCGTATCTAAATGCAGTAATAGATACAAAAATTGATATTACAATTAAAAGTCTTCTCATTTTTAGCTTCCCCTCCTTTTAAGTTCCATAGAGACGCAGGGTTAAATTAAGCTTATCTTTTTCTAAACTAAGCCCCAATAATTCTATCGGCCTAAGTTTTGTCAGCTTAGAGAGCATGGTGATTAAATATGTGTCAATCTGGCTCTTAAGGTCAATTTGCGCCAGGATATCAACGCATCGCAGTCCTTTGTATTGCGAGTCTTTAAAAAAGCTTTCCGTATTCGCAAGGTCTTTTGCGCCGATAATCTTAACTTCAGATTCCGCCCGGTAATAAGAACAGATATCCTTTATCTCGCTATAAACTTCGGGGTAGAGTTTCTCAAGGGCAATACCCTGCTCGTCTTTATA
>CAYOMI010000270.1:0-1954 GCA_964405005.1 uncultured Planctomycetales bacterium
GAATATAACTGTATATCGGCTTGGTTAATGGGATTTTATGGGCTTGGAGTTGCAGGTCAGACTATAAGCCTGAAAGATTATCATTTAAAGTATATACCGAATACAGTAACCAAAATTATAATCTTATATGATGATCCTAAATTTGCAATTGAAAGAGCCAGGGAGATCCTAAAGTATTTTGGCTGGCAAAAAGCAGTTTATATAGCTAAATATCCAGACAGCAAAGATGCAAATGACTACCTAAAGGAAGGCCATGCAATAGATTTTAAAGCCATTATAAACACAGCCGACCGGTATCTGGAAGATCAGCTAAAAAGTACAGACATAAAGGTTAAGATACCTGAGAATGACTTTATCGAAACCTATAAAGAATATGCCATGCAAATAACAGATGCACCAATAAAATACCAGGAGCTAATGGCCTTATCCATAATTGCAACAATACTGGGCAGGCAAGTTTATTTAAAATATGGAGTTTATAACCTATATCCTAACCTTTATATTGTACTTTTAGGTAAATCAACAATAATGAGAAAAACAGCATGCTTAAATATGGCCAAGCAAATAATCAGAAAATGCAGTCCTGATCTTATCCTTCCAAACGATTTTACACCGGAAGGATTATTTAATCTTTTAAGTGATAAACCAAGAGGCCTTATAAGTTGGAGCGAATTTGGGGCATTCTTAATAAATGCAAATAAATCTTACCAGGCTGGAATTAAAGAATTTTTAACTGAAGCATATGATTGTCCGGATCTGTTAAATAAAAGGTTATCCGGTAAGGAATACTCAATAGAAAATATATGCCTCAACATAGTAACAGCGTCAACGATACATTGGTTTACAGATAGAATAAAAGAATCAGACACCTTAGGAGGTTTTCTGGGAAGGTTTATCTATATGCCATGTAAAGTTATAGACAAAGGAACTTGGTATTATATGCCCCAAGCAGAACCAATAGACCTTAGCAATAAACTGATAAAAGATATTAAGGAAATATTTAAACTTAAAGGAGAGTGTAAAATATCAGACGAGGCTAAGTCATTATTAATTAAATGGCTCAGAAGGCATGAGGATGATCTGGAACTGTTAGACGATTCGAAAGGATTAATAGGATTTTATGCCAGGCTATCAGACTATCTTTTAAAGTTTGCCATACTGTATGAAATATCAGGTAATAGAACCAGTGTAATATCAGAGGGGGCAATGCTCCGGGCAATCAAAATGGTTAATCAATTAAAAAAGCATATCAACGAACTGATGAGTGATCATATAGCATTCACAAAAGAAGCTAAGGACATGCAGCGGATATTAAATATTTTAAAAGAAAAAAGTGATCCTACGCCAAGAGGTCTATTGTTGCGTAATAGCAATATGACAAGTAAGCAATTAGATGATGTATTAGAAACGTTAATACAAAGCGATAGAGTAAATGTAGCATATACTGGAGAAGGCAGAAAAAGGACCAAACTTTATTCCGCAGTATAAAATCTCTTAATCAATTCGTAACCATCAGCTAACCATTACGAACCAATCCGAACTATAAGGTAATTATAAGCAATTTTTTAATAATCAAATCGTATTTTTCGTAATACTTCGTAAATCATTACGAACTAATTAAAATGAAGGTTAAAAGGTTATTTTGTGCTTATTTTATGTATTTTTTATATAAATAAATATATTAATTCGTTAATTCGTAAGGGTGTGTACAAAAGAAGTTTCTTTATCCTTTTTTGTTGTTAATAGGGATTATAAGGGTATAAGTTACGAAGTAATGAAGTAGACGAACTATAGCACTAAAAATAATTGTATGCACACATAAAGGCACATCGTTGTCAATACTTAAAGACAAGGCTCGTCAAACTCAAATATAAAAAAGATAAATTTATTTTCAGTTTTTACAGTCAGCGTGCCAAAATATAAATAATAGGTATTGTGCGACTTTCGATAGTCA
>CAYOMI010000271.1:0-1936 GCA_964405005.1 uncultured Planctomycetales bacterium
TCTTTAAATTGTCTGAGTGTCTCTATTCTGGTATTATCCCCCTGAACAGTGCCGGGTTGAGTAGAGGGAAAGTTCATATCATCAAAATGCTGCTTTCCCACACGAGGCCCCATAAGTTCTTTAAAACCATTTTCGTGCTGCAGGCTTTGTTCAGTATGGTTGGTTATTAAAAGCAACCCATCTTTTATGTCTCCATAATTATCCTTAAACTCGTATCTTATTTTTCCGTTTTCGTCTCTCAGAATTCTTCTATACACTAATAATGACCCATCCTTCTCCATACCCATACTGCTTATTTCGTAAATAGGAACGCCTTCCTCAAGTAAGAACCTTGCTTCTGGGGAGTCAATCATCTGGGTAAGGGTTGAATCTTTAACAAATGACCAGATATATAGCTTGTGATTCCTCTGATAAAGCCGGGCAAACGCCATAGCGATTGCACCTGTCTTGCCTCCCTGCATAATAAGCTTAATTACCAATAAAGGCAGGTCTGTCATTAGTAACTCGCCGGCTAAAATCTGCTCAAATATAATCTTTGCCTCTTTTCCATATACTTGATAAAGATGTTGCCACTGTTGCACTGCTAGTCTAATCTTCTTATTAGACGGCTCTCTTTTTTTTGATAAACATTCAAATATCTCTACTGCTTCTTCTATAGTTCTTTCCAGCAATTTCTTTTGGGCATTATCTAATTGCTTCGCGTGAGTGTTTATGGTGTACTTTTCTCCATTTTTTAGGTCAACAGGAATTAAGGGGTCTGTAACCTTGCAAAAAGTACTTAATTTTGAGGAATATCTTGCCTGTTGACTTAAGCCAATTTACTGCTCTGTTTATTATTGAATTCTTGACAGGCTCTGAGAGGGAATCTTGAACAGCCACCTTAAAAGGCGAAGAGGCAATTCCAATACCAGAAGAGCTCGATGGAGACACCCCGCCTCCATTTAACATCTTCTTTAACATCTTATTTGCTGCTTTAATTATGTCGCCACGAACTTGCCCCTTGCAATTAAGAATTTTAATGTTAGTCTTAGCAAAGTGGCGTGCAATAGCTAAAACAGGGTCTCCTTCTTCTGATTGCATAATCTGATATAATGCATTTAGCTGACTATCTTTGGGTGCGCCTCTAAATGCCGCAATTGTAGCGGCAATCTCTTCTGCAACGGTTCCTTTTACTCCCAATTTTATATGCTTCACTTCATGTCTTATGTGATAATCTCGGAATTCTCTACTCTTTTTAAAGAACCGTGGAGATACTAAAACAATAGCAGATTTATCAACCTTAATTACTTTTGTAAATGTATTTAGACCAGGGAATATTCGAACCCCTATAGGCAATTTAATTCCCTCTTTTTTAGCAATGTTTATAAATTGTATTGTCAGTCTACCCGCGGCAGTAAGATAATAAGGTATGAGGCGGATATGGTTACAGCCAGAAATCGCTAAATTTAGACTCCGAACTACTATCTGGTTACAGCCAGAAATCGCTAAATTATAACCAACAATGGGTAGATTATAATACGCCAGCAAACCCGCCCCATCTATGGCAAAATCTCCACTCGCTCCTAATCTTAAGCGCCGATACGCAAAAGCATATAAGAACAATTCTGCATCCAGGCCAATCTTAGCCATATTGGCCCCATAATTATTGATGAAATTGTTGAAATTAAATCTGGCTGGGGAGGTGGAAGGAGTTAGGGTAGTAACTTCTGTTTCTGAGATGCCTGTTTGATTAAAGAAAGGCGCTATGTTAGGGTTTTGTACAATAAGTTTCTCTACCGGCGGTCCTGTTATTTGAATTGTTGTTCCAATACCCTTAGCGCCATTTAAAAGATTAGCGTCGAAAACTGTAGGTAAAAGATTAAGCCCGACATAAGGATTTATATTCTGGCCATTTCCAAAAACTAAACCTTTCTGCGCACTATTACTACCATTATAT
>CAYOMI010000272.1:0-1920 GCA_964405005.1 uncultured Planctomycetales bacterium
TTATGATTTGAACCGCTACTCTACCGATCTTGATTTCTGGTTTGTCAGAAGGGCTGACCAAAAAAAATATTTTAATAAACTTAAAAGTTATCTAGGCGGATTTTATGAGGTTACCGATGCGAAAATAAAGTTTAATAGCCTGCTTTTAGAGGTCCGCAGCAGGAATTATCCCAGAAGGCTGAAGATCGAGATCAGGAGGGAACTTAAGAGTTGCGATATCCAGGAAAAAATCGCCTTTTCAAAATATAGCACTAATCAGGTTATTTTAAAGGTAGTTACCCCGGAAGAAGCGATGAAAAACAAGATAAAAGCAGCCTTAGGCAGGAAAGATATCAGGGACTTTTTTGATATTGAGTTTCTTTTAAGGCAGGGCGTTGCGTTATCCTGTAAAAAATCAGAACTTGTGGCTTTAAAAAACATCTCAAAGGGATTCAAAGACAGGGATTATAAGGTGGCTTTAGGGTCATTACTAGAAGCCGAGGTGAGGAAATATTATGTAAGGAATAAATTCAGTTACCTGTTGAGTAAAATTGAAAAAGCAGCGGTTTGACACTCCACCCCTTTCAATCTAAGAGGCTGTTTCTGAAGTTATTATTTTTATGCCTTCAATTTACCGCATCGACAAAAACAACCGCCTTATCATAAAAAAGAGAAAAGAGGCACTCCGGCCGGACGGTTCCTTCTCCGTTGACAAAAAGAACCGCTTGATATACCGGCTCAATGAGCCGCTGGCATGGAGAAGAAAATATAATCTGCCGACCAAAATCGTCTTTTACGGGAATTGGAGACTTAATGCCAATCATGATTTAGAACTGGAGCTCCAGCAAGAGAGGATAAAATCCGAACAAGAACCTTTAGTGTTTAAAGGCAGGATTATCTCGGGCGAAAGCGACAAACTCGCCCTTGAAATCAGGTCTCTCGATAATAACGGCCTATTAAAACTCAGGATTCTTGAGCTTAAAGGCGTATGGCAGGCGGATGATTTAAATCAACTGACATTTGCGGTTAGCAAAAGGGATAATCCCGATATCCTTACCTTTAGAGGCGGCTGGCAGATAAACAGAAACCAGCAAATCACCTATACCTGCCAGAGGGCCGACCTTAAGACGAAGTCCAGATTCTCCTCGACAATAACATTTTTGGGTTTTTGGCAGATGACTGCTAAAAACCGGCTAAGTTATATTCTCTCAACCGGCACTGGATCCCGCTTTGATTTTAAAGTGCAGTTTGAAACGCCGACCGTCTACCCTCAGAAGGGAGTAGTTAAATACCGCCTTGGTATCGGTCTGAAAGAGCAAAAGCCGGACAGGCAAAGGATAATCTCGCTTTACGGCACCTGGAAGATAAAGCGCAATATAGGCCTGATTTTTGAAATAGAATACGGCCGTCAAGAGGTCTATGCTATGGAGTTTGGCGCTGAAGTAAAATTTTCAGAAAAAAACCGGGTTACCTTTAGCCTAAAGAACAAAAAAGGAGAAGATTTGGGGGTTAGCGTTATATTTACCCGAAAGTTCCTGCAGCACCTTGACGCAGAGCTGTTCTTGCGTCTTAAGCATTCCAGGCAAGAACAGGGAGTAGATATTGGCCTGCGCTTTCCATTCTAACCCAAATACCTTGCCTTAGACCGCGAATCATGTTAAAATACAGTTTCTCTCCAGAGATTTAACTATTTAATATAAAAGGGGTTAGTTAAGATGAAGGGGATTATTTTAGCAGGCGGTAAGGCTACCCGCTTATACCCTGTAACCAAAGGGGTATGTAAACAGTTGTTGCCGGTTTACGATAAACCCATGATTTATTATCCCCTCTCAGTTTTAATGCTTGCCGGCATCAGGGAGATTCTTATTATCTCTACCCCTAAAGATACCCCCCAATTTGAAAATTTATTAGGGAACGGCAGGAACCTGGGGATAAATATCA
>CAYOMI010000273.1:0-1917 GCA_964405005.1 uncultured Planctomycetales bacterium
CATCAGATACCTTTAAGATTATATCCTTTTTGGTCATTGCTCACCTCCATTTATAACTATAATAAAGCCAAAACCTTACGCTGTCAAGCATAAAAATCTAGAACTCCTGAAAAATTATTTTTTAAGAGGATTTTTTTAGGAATCTCAAATCTCAAGGATATATCCGTATATCCTCTATATGTAGAGCTGGATTAGAAACCAGATTGATTTTAGTTCTAAACCTCTGCTCAAGCAATCTCACGCTCATCTTATCCTTTAAAATCTCATCTATTACCCCTGGATTTAAAGTAAGGTTAACCTGCCTTAATGGCTTCTCTTTGAGAAATTTCCTTAACTCCCTGATGGCATAAATAGACATTGTAAGAGGCGACTTAACCTTACCACTACCCTGACAATAAGGACAAGGTTGATAAGACAGGGTCTGGACAGTGTTATGGATGCGCTCTCTAGTCATCTCAACTAAACCAAATTTGGAAATCCCCAAAATATCATATTTTGCCCTATCGCTTGCTAATGCCTGCCTTAAAACATTTAAAACTTGGCGGCGATGCGTTTCTTTTTCCATGTCTATGAAATCTATAACGATTATCCCGCCTAAATCACGTAGTTTTAATTGCCGGGCAATCTCTTCTGCTGCTTCACAATTTACTCTAAACGCTGTCTCTTCCTGCTTTAACTTCTTTTTAAACCCGCCACTATTCACATCTATAACCACTAAGCCTTCGGTAGGCTCGATAATAATATAGGCTTTAGATTTCAGATAAACCTTGCTTTGGAATATTTTATTAATCTGTCTTTCAATATTTTTAGCCTCAAATAAATCATCTCCTTTATATAACAGCACCTTCCTTAAGAGATAACTTAAGAATGTCTTCATAAAGCGCTGAACGCGGTAATACTCTGACTTGGAATCAATAATCAACTTAGAAACATCGTCAGTAAAGGAATCCCTTATTACCCGTAAAATTAAATCGTATTCTTCGTAAATAATTGACGGTGCTTTTTGAGTCTGAATGGTCTTTTCTATTCTCCTCCATAATTTAAGCAAAAATTGGGCATCGCGGCATATCTCCTGTTTTGAACGACCACAAGCAGCAGTACGCACAATAAAACCTACGTCTTTAGGCAATTGAACTTTAGAAAAAATCTGTCTTAAGCGCTTTCTTTCCTCCTCATTCTCAATCCTACGCGATATGCCAATCTGGTTCTCTTGAGGCATAAGTACCAGGTATCTTCCTGCCAAGCCAATGTTACAGGAAAGACGTGGGCCTTTCGTGCCAAATGATTCCTTTACTACCTGAACTAAAATCTCCTGTCCCTTTTTTACTTCTAGTAACCTAGCTTCTTTTTTTTCCAAAGAATCAAAGGAATCCTCTATTTCGGACAAATAAAGAAATCCCTTTTTGAATAACCCTATATCTACGAAAGCAGCACCGATGGAAGGAATAACTGCTTCAATCTTACCCTTATAAATATTACCGACTATAGTCTTATATCCTTGAGGCCGCTCAAGGTAAAATTCTTCCAGGCATCCGTTATTGATTATGGCTACGCGTTTTTCTTGAGATTCAACATTAATTAAAATCTCTTTTGACATCTTTAATCTCTATCCCTGAGGGTAATTGTTTTTGCAATCTTTCTTTAAAATCTTCAGGGCTTAGTTGTTCTTTTAGAACAACAGAAGCCTCTTCATTCTCGCTTTCCAAACCCAACTTTAAGGCACGTTTAATACTAAACTTAGGGTGGGGACTAAAACCTTCGGTCATCTTTAAGGGTAAATCCGCCCGACGCAAAGCCCGTATGAATAAACGCATCAGGTCAAGATGCGAAATATATCTCATCGTATCCTTTTTAGTAAAAACAAAAATTAGCTTATACATAAAAATAACGGGACGGCCTTATGTCTTTAATCCCCGG
>CAYOMI010000274.1:0-1911 GCA_964405005.1 uncultured Planctomycetales bacterium
TAACCCGGTAATTCTCGCAGGCATTGTGCATTATGAAATCGCAAGAATACATCCGTTCATTGATGGCAATGGCAGGACAGCCCGATTAATGGCAGCTTTGATTTTATACAAAAGCGGTTTCGATCACCGCAGGTTTTTTGCGCTGGATGATTATTATGATGAAAATAGAGAGGCATATTACGTAGCGTTAAAAACAGCCCATACAGATAAGGGCGATATAACCAGATGGCTTGAATATTTTACAGACGGAGTTTTATATTCAATAGATAAGGTCAAAGACTTTATTGGAAAAATAGGCCTAACTCCAAAGATAGAAGAAGGGGAGAGGATAGAATTAACCCAGAAGCAGATAAAAATTTTAGAGCGGATTCAGGAAAAAGGCAAGGTCAGCAACAAAGAGTTAAGAGATATGTTTGGCATAACACGCCAGGCAATGCTTAAAGAGATTTCCAAGTTAATAGAAGCAAAGCTGATTGAGCTTGTAGGAAAAGGCAGAAACGCCTATTATAAGATTTCGGGCTAGTTTAGGGTGCCAAAATAGATAAATCCGTGCTTGAAACGACGGACAGTCATCTTCACGAGTAAGTGTATCTCTTGGGGTTGCCTGTCCCGAGCGACCTGTGGTGAGCGAAGTCGAACCAAGTCGAGGGATAAAGTTCGTCTGGCGTCCAGTTCGGGCAGTTAATGTCTTGCGGGCAGGTTAATATAAAAGAAGCCAATAAATATTCTGTGGAGGCAATACAATGAAAAAGACGCTCTTTTTATTTATTGTATTTATGCTTAGCGGTTGCGCTAATGTGCAGGTAACGATGTATAATAAGAATATTCATTATCCTCCAACCGATCCAAAGAGCGTTGAAATTTTCCAAACAAAACCAACGGATAAGAAATTTATCGAGATTGGAGAGATAACTGTTGAAGGGGCAACAGATATGAATCAAGTTGGGCAAATATTTAGGAGCAAGGCTGCAGAGTATGGAGGCAACGCCGTATATATCTATAATATTACACAACAAACCATGACTTACGTTGATCCTCCCGGCATGCCTTATTTTCACACTGGCAAACCTTATTCCTACGAAGGTTTCTCATATCCGCATGGGCGTTATTCTTACCATGCGCATTATTATCCTCGCGGCCACTATCATTTTCATCATTATTATTATAATTGCTGTTATCATACTATCGGAACCGCTACTTATCTAAACGTTGTGGGGATTGTTATAAGGTATACCTAAGTATACCTTGGTTAAGAGATATATTTATTACCTATAACAACACGGGCAGTTAATAGAATTAATAAGGAGAGAATTTATTTCGTGTCTATTGGCTAAAATGATTTTCTCAAAAATAATTGATTCTCGCCGTATTTTTGTAGTGTGTATGGTCATTTTCATTCTGGCTTTATCTATCGCTGTCTATATCAGGGGTGGTAAAGATTTAAAGGTAGCTATATACGGCGCCCAACAGACTCTGCATAAAAAGTCCCCGTATGAAAATCCAGGCGGGAGAATTGACCCCAGGCCGTTATTTCGTTACGGTCCCGGCTTTGCGATCATGATGTATCCTTTTTTGCTCGGAAGCAAGCCATATAAGATGGCTCACGGCGATATTCAGATTGGTGGTATAATGCCCTCTGTGTTTGCCTGGTATTTTTTACAACTATTACTGCTGTTGCTTATTGCGAAAATAATGCTAAAAATTATTCCTTGCGAATCTAGGGAAACGAGCATCCGCAACCTTAAAATCAGTTTCCTGCTGGCATTACCTTTTATCGGCTGTGAATTAGCCAATAGCCAGAATAAGATAATCGCTTTGTTTTTTATGATGTTGGCACTGTGGTTATTTGAAGAAAACAGACTATTTATATCAGCCCTTTGTTTTAATATCGCATTGACCATATATATTCCC
>CAYOMI010000275.1:0-1908 GCA_964405005.1 uncultured Planctomycetales bacterium
TTGAACTTTTTTCTGAAATGCTAATATTGCAGAATAAGGCATATAGAATGTATCATCTGTGCCTAATGCCATCCTACCTTTATCCATAGAAATAAAATGGCTATCAGTACCATAGGTAACGACTAAACCGAGCTCTTGTGCTAACTTCAAATAGTAATTATCTTTTTCTTTATCAAGCCAATTAGTGTAAACCTCAAGCCCATCGCCTCCCATCTTGGTGAAATTCCTCACCATATCAGCGATAAGGGCGTATCCGTCTCCCACCCATTTAGCGTTGGGTAACACTACATCCGGATACCAACGAGGATGCGCAAAAACTGTAATTCCACCTGCACGATGGATACCATCTATTAATCTCTTCTGGTCATAAAGTAACTTGGGTATGTTCGGATTTGTGATATTAAACCAACCCCAGAAATATGGTGCTGGTTTTCGGGGATCATCCAGATGAGAAATATAATCCTGTATGGTATACATCCAGAACGATTTCATATTCATAGATGATTCGCTAGTTTGGAATGAGAATACTCTGGCAAGAAGTTTTTTCTCTTGTCTGTTTAACTTGTAGATAACTGTAGATTTATAAATCTTTTCCAATAATACATTAAATTCTCTTAAATCATCTTCAACTAATGAGTCTAAATTATCCTTTACCTGTTCTGCCATATTTTCGATTCCATGCTGTTTGTAAACTGTGAGATAATATTGAATTTGAGCGTACAAGAGGTACTTTATAATTTCAGCTGCAGTCAATCCTCTATATTCAGGATAATTTACTAAGGCATCATCCAATTTGCCTGTTTTTTCAAGATAATCAAGCATCTCTTTTATATGGGAGTATATAGCTAACAGATATTTGCGGGAAATATCTTCGGCTATGGAAATGAGTTTGGGGTTATCGTAATCAATGTTATATGCTAAAATGTCAGCAAAAATACCTGTGTGTTTCTCTGGATCTACCTCTGTATAAGAACCGAATTCACAAGCAGGGATAACGATTACCCCATATTTTCCCCCTAACTCGACCCCTTTCTTAATACCGCACAGAGAACTATGATTAGTTATCGCAATTATTTTTACAACTCGCTTTACCGCTTCCTTGACTAAATCTTCTATATCCAAGCCGCCGTCAGATAAAGTAGTGTGCAGATGTAAATCTCTTCTTCCTTGATCTTCCGGGCACCAATGCAGATTCATCTGATACTTATTCTTAATATACCCGTCATTGCTTAGTCCTATTTGATTCCTGGCTGCCACTGTTTCAGTTAATAAAAGCCAGTCTTTGGCTATGACAGGTTTATTATCTTCCTCCAAAATTATCTTTTCCAGCGCATCAACATCTTCTTTCTCAATATAGTTCTTTAGAATTCTTCTTATTATTAAAATCACCTCTGCCTTTTGGGCAAGTTCATGGGCTTGTTGTTGCGTATATCCTAAATTCATAAAGTATCTTTCTATAATCTCATGCACAAGTATTCTGGCTAAAAGGAAGGGGGTTAATTGGTCTAAGGAGGGGGCAAATACGTAGACTGTCTTACTGTCAAAGGTAGCATTAGGTGGTGAACGAGGAGAAGCCGATATAAAAAAGATGTTTAATTTATTAAGTTCTTCTTCTATGTTAATAATATATGTTTCTAAATTAGCATGGGGATTATTTTTTATAATAGAGAGGGCTTCTTGGTAAAGACGGGTCTTCTTTAAGGCTATGCCTGATATTCTTTGAGTTTGAGCTTGTTTAAGCCTGCGGCGTTGTTCAGCGGTCAAATAGCCCAAGAAGGCCTTTTGCTGATAACTCTGAGTAATCTCCAAAATCTTTGTTGCTAAGGCCTCTGGGTTATATTCGGGTTTCTTTTTGTCTATACCTTGTATATAATCTTGGGGAATAGGCCGCGGTATTATATTGTGGAT
>CAYOMI010000276.1:0-1908 GCA_964405005.1 uncultured Planctomycetales bacterium
ATTTATCACGGTTAAAAGAAAATGGTATTGTTTTTGTACATGGGGATGTCAGGAATGCTGAAGATTTGGTTTTGGGGAAAAAGATAGACTTTTTAATCGAATGTTCTGCAGAGCCTGCGGTTTTGGCAGGTTACGGCCAGAATCCGCGTTACATTATTAATACAAATCTGGCAGGGACAGTTAATTGCCTTGAATTCGCAAGACTTAATAAAGCAGATGTGATATTTCTTTCCACAAGCCGCGTTTATCCCTATGATGAAATAAATGCGATTCAGTCAGAAGAATTAGAAAGCCGTTTTGATTGGAAGGCAAATTCTAAGATAATTGGCTGGTCAAAACATGGTTTTGATGTGGATTTTACCACTAATGGGCCTAAGACTTTATACGGTGTAACAAAGCTGGCATCTGAGCAGCTTCTTCAGGAATATATATGTGCTTATGGGCTAAAGGCGGTTATTAATAGATGTAGTGTGGTTGCCGGACCTTGGCAGTTTGGTAAGGTGGATCAGGGAATCTTTACTTTTTGGATGCAGGCACATTACTTTAAGAAAAAAATTAATTATATCGGTTTTGGTGGCAAAGGCAAACAAGTTAGAGACCTTTTACATGTGGCGGATCTTTTTGAACTGATCGATATACAAAGTAGTTCTTTAGATAAAATTAGCGGGAAAGTTTATAATGCCGGAGGAGGGAGAGATATTAGTTTATCTTTATTAGAGTTAACACAATTATGTACACAGATCACAGGCAATCATATTAAAGTTGGTTCTAATACTGTCACCCGCCCAGGTGATATTAAAATTTTTATTACCGATAATAAAAAAGTAACAACAGAGCTTGGATGGCAGCCAAAAAGAGATAGCAAACAAATATTGCAAGATATTTTTAATTGGATTAAGAGTAACGAAAAAGAACTACAGAAATTGTGGGGTTAATAGAAATGGAATATCAAAAATGACTAGAGCAACCTTTAAGAATAAAAAAGTTCTAATTACTGGAGGCTTGGGATTTATTGGCAGTAATTTGGCAATTGTTTTGGTTAATAATGGTGCTGAGGTTACTATTGTTGATAACATGGAATCTCGCCAGGGTGGAAATTTATTTAATATTGAGCCAGTTAAAAATAAAGTCCGAATTGAGTTTTCTGATATCCGCAGCCAGCAGGTAATGGAAACACTTGTGCAGGGTAAAGATTATATATATCATTTGGCAGGACAGGTAAGCCACGTTGATAGTATACGCAATCCTTTAAAGGATTTAAGCATTAACGCCGTCGGGACATTAGTAGTTTTGGAAGCATGCCGCAGGAATAATCCTGATACAAAACTGATTTTTACCGGGACCCGTGGCCAGTATGGTAGTAGTGTAAGCTTGCCGGTAAATGAAGAACATCCCATGCATCCCAAAGGTGTGTATGCAATTACAAACCTCTGTGCAGAGAATTTAGTTATGATTTATGATGAAATTCATAAGATACGTTCAATTGCCTTAAGAATTACCAATACTTATGGGCCCAGGCACCAGATGATGCACGATGAATATGGCGTATTAAACTGGTTTATACGTAAAGCTATTGATAATCAGGATATCCCTGTTTTTGGAAATGGTTTAATTTTACGTGATTTTCTTTATATCGATGATTTGGTAAATGCACTACTTATATGCGGACTTTGTGAAGAAGCATATGGATTGGTTTTTAATATTGGTTCAGGAAAGCCCATTAATTTTATAGAACTGGCAAAATTAATTATAGGGCTTGCCGGAAGTGGTAACTTTAAATTTACTGATTTTACAAAAGAGCGCAAAGAAATTGAACCAGGAGATTATTATACAGATATTTCAAAAATAAAACGTATAGTTGGATGGTCTCCAAAAGTGGATTTGGAAAATGGTATAGTGAAAACATTG
>CAYOMI010000277.1:0-1902 GCA_964405005.1 uncultured Planctomycetales bacterium
CCTGATGCCTCATTAGTAAATGTTACCCGAGACTAGAGAGGAAATTGGTATCGTGACCATAGGTTTTTTAGAACGTAAGATTCTAAAGATGGTTTTAAGTTTGCTCTCCATAATCTTTCGTAACTTAAAAGGATTTAAGTTTTCAAATTGTTCTTTGAGAGAGCGTTTTATAGAAGCTGCCACATAAGGCGATTCTAGGACCCTTTGATAAGGCGTCTTAGGCGTATCATAACGCTTAATCTGCTTTCCATCAACTAATTTTTTCTCCACCAGCTTAACCGAAGGCAAGAAGAAGTTATGATACTGGCTCCATTCTTGGCTATACAGGCTATTCATCAGGGGAACTAAGACGCGTTTATCAAGCCTGTGGTAACCAAACCAAAGCCTGACATGCGTCCAGTTCTTCTGCTCTACATGGGCATTATCGTCCTTATGATATGGCCTACTTCTGGTAAACTGCACTGGTTTATCTCTCTGAGCAAAGTGCCGCATTAAGTGGTAATTTAAAAACTCAGAGCCATTATCGCAATCAAAGCCGAGCAAAGGAAAGGGCAGGGAATCCTCAACATCCTGAATTTGCTTTAATACACCTGTTTCGCCCTTTCCCCACACCGCCCTCTGCCCTGACCAGCCAGTAGCAATATCTACAAAGTTTATCGTATAGATGAAGTCGCCGAGCAGAGACTCGCCACAATGTGCTAATGTATCAGCTTCCAGGAATCCGGGACGGCTTTCATCCCACTGGTTTGTTCTTATTGGGATCTGTTTTCTTAAAAGGGTTCCTGGCTTGGTGGTAGTTCTGCCACGGCCTCTGTATTTTACGCGCGTAGGCTCAAGTAGTCTATCAATGCTTGCCGGTGAGATTCTCAATAATGCTTTAACCACTTCTATTGGCAGGCCGCCAAATTCTTTTGCGTAAGCAGGCAGCCAAAGTGGTATAATAACCTTCAAGCGCTTTGAGCAGGGAAGATTAGCGGCTAGCCAGATGCGCTTTAAAGGTTCAATAACCGATGGCTTATTATACTTTGAAGGTTTGCCTCTTTTCTTCGGCTTGGGTTTGGTAAAACGCTTAAAATTATTTAATACTCTTATAGCATGTTTTCTGTGATAACCGCAGTTAATGCAGAATTCGTTCAGGATAAGAGTTTTCTCTTTTAAAGACGCTCTTTTGTATCTTAAGTAGATTGTCTCAAGATATTCCATTCTGGCTCGTGGACTCATGACAATACACCCCCTTTAGGGGTATATTGTCGGGTAACATGAATTATGAGTCAACGATACCTTTTGCCAGATTGAATGGGTAACATTTAATGTGAGTCAATTCGCTTAAGCTCGAGCCCTTGACAAACCAAGGGGAATGTGTTATACTTATTGTGTAAATTGACATTTTGACAATTTGGTATTTTGCCCTACTGACAAATCCGTCACCAGAAGTGACGGACCTGCCAAGTAATACGGCGGGGGCAAACCAAGAGCAATCTTGGGGCGCAAAGCCAAAGGGTCCTATATATAGGTAAAGGACAGCCTGGTTGCCAAAGAGGCATAAAGAACCTTGGGATATGCCTTTCCAAGGTTTTTTCGTTTATCTGGCTCTTAAGTAGTCAGATAAACGATCCCCAGCGAGGAAGCGTAAGCGACCGAGCCGAAGGATAAGAAGCTTTAAGCCCTAAAGATTGCCCTTTAGGGCTTTTTATTTTTTAATAGGCTGTCACGAAAATCGTTCCAGCCTAATGATTACACAGATTTTTAGAAAGATTACACAGATTGTTTCGTCGGTATATTTAATCTGCGCAAGCTAAATTTTAATCTGTGCAATCAAGGGCGGCACTTTTGTGACGCCCTATTATAAAGGGTTGCTCAAAATTCGGCTTTTTGAAAAATAGATAACAGGCGTTCTTTGAC
>CAYOMI010000278.1:0-1892 GCA_964405005.1 uncultured Planctomycetales bacterium
CAATATACGGGCTTTTGAAAAACGGGTCCAAGCGTTCGGGAAAACCATGCGGTGATTTTATGTCAATATATATAGAGGATACTATGGTTAATATTACCCCCAGATAAAACCATATTTTCTTTCCTTTAATGAATAGAAATACTGCGGCCAGCCCAAGCACAAACGGAATTATTTTATATATTGCCCAAGAAGAGGCCATGCCTTTTGGTATATAAAACCAGAGTTCAAGTATTGATACAAGTATTATGCTTAGGCCCAGCCCCCTCTCTCTTTTATAACGGTTAATTAATAAAGGTAGCGCAAACAAAACACAACACACCACCATTAGTCCATTAAACATAGCTCCGGAAAGTGGTTTAAGAAGCGAGATGGGTTCTATTATAGCCGCACTCGGCCGAAGGCTCTCCGGGCGCAATGAAAAAAAGTAACTCAGGTAACCTTTTGAAGAATCGTGATAAATCAGGTAGTGAGAATAGATAACCAGCGATAAAAGAAACAGCGCGGCCAACCAACAAAGCAATCTCTTATTTTTTGACGACTGCAGGATTGTCTCTAGGCCTAAGGCTCCGGCGCAAACAAAAGAAAATGTCCAGACAGGTCCAGACCAGCGGGGAGACCATGACTGGTCTAACAGCGGCAGATACCCAAGCCAGGCAACTAAAGGAACCCCGAAGTTCTTCAGGATAATCAAGAAACCAAAAAGCGAAAAGAATATGAGATATCTGAAGTATTGGCTCCTGCCGTAGAAAAAACCTAATATAAGCAGGTATAATACCGATATCCCTGAATAACCTCCCAGATAATCCCAAATACCATTATGAGGGAAAAAACGATAGAAAGTGGTAAATTCTGCCAGATACGGCAGGATTAAACAAATAGCTAGTTCTGGCGACGCAGGGCTCATTACGCCCATCTTGCCGCCTAAAGGGTGGAAATTAAAAGAATGTGGGATATACTCCAGAAAAGGCAGGATAACAAGAGCTGCTATGCCTAGCCCTAAAATAAACGCCGCGATAAACCTTATCCCTTTATTAATGAGCCTAAGTGCGCCTGGCCTCTCTGCCAAAACCCGGAAAAAATAATACGCTGCTGCCAGAACCAAGACATATATGGCTATTTCTGGCTGTCCGGCATATAGCATAACGGCAATCGAAAGAGAACACAGCACCAGAGAAAGATTATCCCTGCCTCTAAACAGTTTCTCCACACAAAACATCACTACAGGCAGCATCATAGCCACATTCATAAATTGCTCGTTGTTTATAAATTGAACTATGCTGCCGGAAAAGGCATAAAAAAATCCTCCTAAAAAAGACCCATAGTTTGACAAACCAAAAAGTTTTAAAAAAAGGTAGGTAAAAAATGCGGCTATCAATAATCTCCCCAATATAAAATAATCCCACATCCAGTAAGGGCTGATATTTTCTATAATTTGATAAGGATAAAAGGCGCGGGTTGAATACTGAGCAGCCAAGGGAACCCCGCAGCCCTGATATGGATTCCATAAAGGCAGTTGCCCCTTTAAATACATATTCCCTATAAATCGGTTTATTGGTTGTTCATAAAATGCCGACGAACCAAAATCTATATTAAAATTATTTACGGGGCTTCTGCCGGCATAATCGGGGTTAGCAGCGGTTCCTGCCGGATAAAACAAAGACGGCAACAGGCTCTTGCCAAAGAATACCACCTGGGCATAAATAATAGCAATGAGGCATGCGTAGATCAAAAAAACAATGAGATTTCTTCTCTCGGTATTATTATTCATTCCTGCTTAGTATTGAGCTGCTAATTATTTGGTCGGTTTGCGTATTTCAACGCCTTAATCCTCTGACTCAAGGCCTGGATCCCGCACAAAGCCCCCAGCCACAGATAAGCCCTGTCGTATAACG
>CAYOMI010000279.1:0-791 GCA_964405005.1 uncultured Planctomycetales bacterium
ACGCTTATCTACGATCACCATAAAAGAGAACTGGTAAATAAACTTATGGATATTCAGCATGATTTTGGCAGTATTATTATTTCTACGCAGCATATCCATTTAGACCACAATAATTGTTTGGAACTTATAGCTGTTAAAGGTTCCCCAAAAGAGGCTCATAAATTAGCTGATAGGCTTAAGTCAGTGAAGGGGGTGAAACACGGAACTCTAAGCATGTCAACCACAGGAAAAGGTATTTAAAGGTGTATTATTTTTTTACCCATTAGTAGCACGAAAATATAAATAGTAGCACAAAAAGGAGGGGAAATGTTACGCAAGATTTTGCTTCTGTTCTTTTTGATTATCAGTTTTAATGTTTTGGTTTACGGAGAGGAGAAACCAGCTGCCGAAGATTGGAACCCTGTTTCCGCCGGGCCTGTCAGCACATGGACAGCGCCTTTATGCGGCAAAGGTAAATTTGTAGTTCAGCCTTTTTTATTTTATAATCGCACAAGAGGCGCATTTAATGAAAAAGGCCATTATAATCCTTTGGATGACGGAAACAGAAAATATCAGTATCAGGAACAATTATTTGCGCAATATGGGATTACAGATCAGTTGGAAATAGACGGCCAGACAGTTTATCAGGAAAATTATGTAAAGAACTCGGATGGAGAAGCGCATTCTAACGGATTTGGAGACAGTTATATTTTTATGAGATACTGTTTGCATGAAGAAAGTGATAATACTCCGCATGTAGCCGCTCTATTTCAGGTAAAAGCCCCTACGGGAAAATATAAACATGCCAATAC
>CAYOMI010000279.1:801-1881 GCA_964405005.1 uncultured Planctomycetales bacterium
CTGGGAACGGATTTGATGGGAGCTACGTCAGGAGGGGGCTCATGGGATCAGGGTTTGGGTTTAATCTTTACCAAGAAGATGAAGCCATTTATATTTCATGCTGACACAGTATACAGCTTTCCGCAGAAAGTCCGCGTAGATGGGGTTAAGACGCATTACGCTAATTACCTTAATTATGATTTAGGATTGGAATATTTTTTACCAAAAGGCCTTAATTTTATGTTAGAGGCAAACGGTTTTCTACAAGGCGATAAAAGAGAAGATGGCGCAAAAACTTTTGCCACTGATATTAATTATCTTATGGTTGCGCCTGGTATAGGATGGTCAAACGATAAAATCCAGACACTTGTGGCGTATCAGCGCGTGGTAACGGGCACCAATACTGATGCCAATGATTCGATAGTGGTAACTTGTGTCTGCACATTTTAGAAAGGAGGTAAAGGATGTGGTTAGTAACGACTTCTGTTGTGGCAGCGGGTGCGACTTTAGGTAAATTTGTTTTATCCAGGGATTACAAGTTAGGTTTTTTAGCTTTAATGCTTTGGGGAGCGGCAGCAATGATTCTTATCGACCATATATTAGGATATGAAGGCGGAGCGTTTTTGGAGAGGACAACAGGCGGAATGATTAAAAATGGTACTATGTTAGGAATAGCAATGTTAGTACCTGTGTTCATAACCTGGGGGATTTCGCTTTTAATCTTAAACTTAAAAAGGAGGTAAGTTATGGCTTGTTTTCTTGTTCCTACGGGTGCGGCAATAGTAACAACTGCTATAGGAAAAAAAGTTCCAGAAAAATACCACATCAACTGGTTAAATTCAATGTTGTGGGGTGGAGTGGTAATGTTGGCAGTAGAACATATTGCCCACAGAGAAATTGTTCTTTATCCGCCTTTCTTAACCGCTGGTCTTTCTGAAGTTTTGCCGGAAATGTTGAGGGTCGGCATTCCTATGACCCTGGTAATTTTCCTGATATGGGGGATAATGGTAGCAATAGCCGCAGTATTAAGTAAAAGAGTAAGGTGTATAGGCGTCTAATAAGAAACAGTATTCGATTTACGAGGAGAGCAAAACATTGATT
>CAYOMI010000280.1:0-1562 GCA_964405005.1 uncultured Planctomycetales bacterium
ATATCAATATGATAATGCTCCTCGTCCCCGGGTATCTTTTCACATAATATAACGTAGGGATGATGCAAAACAGAAACATCTGCCCTGCCATCAGCTAAATTTTCGTCTTTGCTTCCGATTATTTCAATATCTAAACCGGTCTCCTCCCTTATTTCTCGCACCACCGCTTCGTCAGGGGTTTCATAGGCCTCTACATGTCCGCCAGGATAAAGCCAAACCCCCAGTTTTTTATGATTGACAAGCAACACCCTGCCATCTTTATCAACAACTAAACCAGAGGCAGTAAGATGTTTCTCTAAATTGTTCTTATCAGCCATTTTTTTCATTCTTCATAACCATTTATTGTAGAGATTATATAATCGAGCTCATTTTTATTCATCCCAGGGTGAACAGGGATAGTGGTGATATTTTGTACAAGTTTTTCTGAACTTAGGCAGGCCCTTTCAAACTTGCTAAAGATTGGGTATCGATACAAAACCTTATAGTCATATCGTATAATATCAGACGGAATCCCATTAAAATCTAGAAATTTAATAAATTTAATATTGTCATCAAAGCTCAAACTTAACAACAAGGCATAATAATTCGGCTGCCCTCCCTCAACTATCCTGAATGGCCTAACTCGAGGATTGTTTATATTATCAGTTATATATCTAGCATTATCCCGTCTGATACTTATCTGCTCTGGGACGTGATCAATTCTAGCGAGGCCCAGAGCCGCCTGGAGCGCTCCAAGTTTATAATTAAGCCCAAAATCGATCCCATTCATATTGCCAAACTGAATAAAACTTTTGGCCTTTTTATGATAATCTTCGTTATCCGTTAAAATAAACCCTCCCTCGCCCGTTGCAAGAATCTTTCTATCATGGGTACTAAAGCAAGAGATATCGCCGTAATAGGATAGGTAATTATTATTTATCTTCGTTGCATGTGCCTGAGCCAAATCTAATATCAAGGGAATATTTCTAGGATTTAGAAATCTCTGCAACCTTTCTACATCGGTAGGATACCCCCACATTGGAACATCAATCACCGCCTTTGTCTTTGAGGTTATAGCCCTCTCTAGACTATCCATGTTGAACCCAAAATTGTCATTATCTGTATCACAAAATATCAAATCAGCCCCTGTATAAAGAATCGGAAAAACACTCATCGAGGGACAAGTAGAAGCTATAACCACTTCATCGCCCTGCCTTATCCCTAAGACAAAAAGAGCTGTTTGGAGCGCTGCACTCCCCGAGGAAATTGCAATAGCATATTTTGACTTAAAAAAACTCGTCAGCTTGTTCTCATATTCATCAACAATATCACTTGTGCCTGAAAGTTTTTTCATTTCCAAGGTTTTCTTTATACTTTCTAAATCACATGGGTTGGAAAATAAATATTTATCCGAAATTTTCATATCTTTTTTGCATTTAACAGTTGACGGAAGGTTTTCACCACCTTGCCACCGCCTTTCTTCCAATAGCAATCTATCAACTGCCCTTTTCGATTAATCATAAAAATATTTTTTTGATCTAGGCAATTTTTATTTGTACAGAACGGCTCAAAGCCAACGAGAA
>CAYOMI010000280.1:1572-1872 GCA_964405005.1 uncultured Planctomycetales bacterium
CATGCTTGCACCAAAATTCATTTAATGCTTCATTATACTCCGCTATCCTATCTGGATGCATATTAAGTTTATCGTAATAAATTGATCCAATCACCACCTCTGAAGATAACTTTTTACAAAATTCAATAGTATCTTCAATGTGATCGATGTTATCAGGATGAATCGTTATATGAACAGCTACGTTCCTATGTTCGGACTTAAGTTTCTGTATAAATTTAATGGTTCGCTGCAATGCCCCCTCCCTTCCCCTAAACTCATTATGGACTTTGTCTATATGTGAGTCAACGCTCACCGTATAGG
>CAYOMI010000281.1:0-1871 GCA_964405005.1 uncultured Planctomycetales bacterium
ATGATTCTTATGTTTATACCAAAAATACTGGAAGGGTTGTTTAAGCAATAATGAGAAAATGCCTGCGCACCATTGATAAGCCTTTGCTGCTTTTTGGTCTTGAGCCAGAAGACGTAGGCATATTGGCTTTAGCCTGCGGCGCGATGATATTATTTTTTGACACATTCTATGCAGGCCTGGTTTTCTTCGGCGGCTGGATATTTTTAAGGTTAATAAAGCAGGGCAAACCCCAGGGCTATATTACACATTTGTTTTACAAACAGGGGATAAGGATAAAGGGTTTGATTGACCCGCCGAGGCTGGTTAAGAGATACTCGGTATTCAGGAGAGAGGAATAAGAATGCAGATGCAGAATTTAGGGTTATTGGAGATATTGCTCGTGGTTTTAATCTTTATAGTTTATTTTTTGCCTACTTTGATAGCCTTCTTAAGGCAGCATAAAAATAAGCTGGCAATATTTTTATTAAATTTGCTATTAGGGTGGACTATTCTTGGGTGGGTTGGGTCATTGGTTTGGTCGGTTACAAAATAAATTCAAAAATAAAAAATAAAACGCTTGACAAAACAGCGTTGTAGTATACAATAAATTTTGTAGTTAAAAATTAGGTAGATTCAAACAGCCTTATTGGAAGAACCAAGGGGCTGGTTTCTCGAGTCAAACTCGGGAGGCCAGCCCTTTTTATTTGCCATGACTGAATCGCAAAGAACAAAACGCACAGGTTTTATTGAGAAGTGGGCCCAGGCAGAAGAGACTTCTGCGTTCCTGGGAATCACGCTTTATGCGGTTATCGCATTTTGTGTTGTTTTGCTGATTGTTTTATTCAAGGTATCCACAAAACCTCAGCCTATTTATTATATCCCCAGCGCCCAGGAGGCAGGCATTGCCTATCCCAACCGTTTAGATAAAGGAGTTATCTGCGGTTTTGCCTCAAACTGGCTTTTAAACCGCAATAACTTTACCCCTGCCACAGTTAAAGATATTTATCAAAGGGCAATGCGCTATATGGCGCCTGAGCTTCTTTCAAGAACCAAAGCTTCTTTGGAAGAAGAGATATCCAGGGTTATCCGGGATAACATCTCCTCTTTATTTTCCTTAAGCAAAGAGCCAGAATTAGAGGATTCCAAAACAGATTATAAAGTTATACTGACCGGCGAAAAAGTCCTTTACATGGGCAAGGAAAAACTAGACAGCCGGCTCTTGCGTTACGTCATTACTTTGCAAAGAATCCCGCCAATTGAGGCTAATCCCTACGGCCTGGTAATTGCGGGAGTAAAACAGGAAGAGGCAGGAATACAATGAGAACTAAAAAACTACTTATCCTTACAGTTATTTTTGCGTTTTTTCTTACAAGACAAAGTTATTCTTCCAATGCTTCTGATTCAGTCAATGATGTTATCCCTTTAAGATTAAAAGCTGGAATGATTACCGAGGCAGAGTTTCCGGAAAAAATAGCCAACGTTACTAAAAGCGTATCAAGCGATTTTCTGCAGGTTGAAACCTTAGGAAATAAAATGTTTCTTCTTGCACGAAATAAATTTGATTCTTGGATATATGTAGTTACCCAGGATAATGCATCGTTCTGCCTTCATTTGATTATGGATGAAATAGAAGCGCCTACGCGCATAAAAATCAGAAAAGCCGGCGAAGCAGTTGATAACAGGCAGGCTAAAAGAGCGCTGAATACCATTGAGTTAATGAAAACCCTCTTAAGCGGCAAGCTGCCTCAAGGCGCTAGCTTTGTAAAACCGAAGGCTCAGGAAATCTTTAATAACAGCAAATTCCGCATAGTCATAGATGAGGTTTATGAGCTTCCGGGAAATGTAAAAGCCTTGTGTCTTAGTTTTGAGAATCTAACGCACAAGCCAATTGT
>CAYOMI010000282.1:0-1867 GCA_964405005.1 uncultured Planctomycetales bacterium
ATAACCGGAAATAACTCGCAGAGTTATTCTGGTTATTAACACATTTTCTTTTTTGGCTACTTTTTTCTTTTGTTAATATTTTCATTTTCTGTTAATATCATGCTACAGACTTGTACAAGCTTGCCGGGATCTGGTGGTCAATTCCCTGGTGGCAAAGTTTGTGATTGTAGTAATCAATGTAATCCTTCATTCCCTGATACAGCTCAATCCCATCTGAAGGGACCTTGATGTAAACATAATCCCACTTGACTGATCGCCAGAACCTTTCGATAAAGATGTTATCAATAGCTCTTCCCTTGCCGTCCATGCTGATTTTGATTTCTTCCTTCTCAAGTAACTCAATCCATTCATGGCAGGTAAATTGACTGCCCTGGTCAGAGTTTATGATCTCCGGTTTGCCATACCTCATTATCGCCTCTCTCGTCAAGTTTAAGCAACAGGCAGCATCGAGAGTATTGGATATTGCCCAGCCTACAACAAAGCGGCTGTAAACGTCTAAAATGGCTGTCAGATAAAGAAAGCCTTTGGGCATAGGTATGTAAGTAATATCAATTGCCCATACCTGGTTAGGACGATCAATTGTAAGCCCTTTGAGCAAATATGGCCTTATATACTTCGCCTGACCAAGACGGCTCAAGTTCCTCTTAGGATATATGGCCATGATGCCCATTAATCTCAAAAGCCTTCTGATCCGCTTATGATTAGCAAGGATCCCAAGAGTAAGAAGAAAATCCCGCATACGGATAACTCCCTCACTGGGGCGTTCCAGGTAGTGTTCATCCATTAGTCGCATTATATGAAGATTTTCTTCACTCTCACCAAGAGGTTTGTAATAGAAGCTGCCCCGGCTTACACTAACCAGGTTACATTGACTGCGGATGCTCAAAGGTGCTTTGCGGTTAACCATCAGAAGCCGTTCTGTTACAGACCCAGTTTCTTTAAGTTTTTTTTTAGATACTCCCGTTCCATCTCTAACTGACCGATTTTGGTGTATAATTTTTCTATCTCCTTTTCGTCTTTATCAGCCGGATGGGTCTTCTCAAATAGTTGCGGAGCTCTTTCCAGAAATTCTTTCTTCCACCGAGTTATCTGGTTGGGATGTATCCCGTACTTTTTTGAAAGTTCAACTAAAGTCTCTCTTTCCTGCAAGGCTTCGATTGCAACTTTGGCTTTAAAAGCTCCTGAATGTTTCTGTCTTTTTGATTTCATAATTCACTGGTTTAAAGTTATTAAAATTAAACTTAACCAGTGGTCTTAATTCAGGGTAGTATTATATTATAACTTAGACAGGCGTTGAAATATTAATCTTTGACACAAAAAAAAGATAATTACCCGGATCACTGTTACAGCCAGAAAAGCCTCAAAATCATTCATTTTTTTGGAAAATTCACGGAATTACAAAAATAAGAAGAAGACTCACATTTATCGCAAGTCCTCATCCTGTCTTAATGTCGGGGTGATCTGACTCGAACAGCGGCCCTGGCGCCCGTGGCGCCATTCGCTAGCCAACTGCGATATTATTGTCGGATAAAAATCTGGCAACGCCTCTTTTTTTGATTTTGGTTTCAAGCAGGATAGCATCAGTTCTTGAAAGAAAGCTCTTAGAGAAAACCAGGATCCAAGGCATTCCGGATGCGGAAAATCGAGTTTTACCGCGATTGTGTTCTTCAATGCGTTTCTCCAGGTCCATAGTTTGACCTGTATAATACTTATTTAGTTTTGAGCTGTAAAGGATATAAGTGGTAAACATTACAAAAAAGGGCAGAAATGCTGCCCTCCAAATTTGTCGGGGTGATCTGACTCGAACAGCGGCCCTGGCGCCCGTGGCGCCATTCGCTAGCCAACTGCGATATTATTGTCGGATAAA
>CAYOMI010000283.1:0-1861 GCA_964405005.1 uncultured Planctomycetales bacterium
ACGTGGCACTGTTCTTAGCATTATAAAAATAGATTTTTTATGTACAGGCAGTTGATAGTGAATTGCACCATAAGATTCCAATTCTCTTACTAACTGTCCACCATTTGAGACCACCACTGCTTTATGTCCGAGCTTAACTAAATGTCTTGCCAATTCCAACGTGCCTGTTTCTACGCCACCCACATTTAATTCTGGGAGAATCTGAAGTATATTCATAGAATCCTGCTTATGGCTCTTTTACACAAAATATTGTCCTGTGTAACGTGGACTTTAGGTTTACTCGACCACAATCCCTCAATAGTATGGGCTATTGCATCGTACTTGGTTAAATATATATACTTATTGCTGGCAAAATTATCGAGGAACCCCCTGTGTTTTTTTGCAACTTCAGAAGAGTCAAAAACTACAATGTATCTTTGACTACTAACTGCCTCGGAAATCATAGATATGCTCTCAGGTGTTACTACTATAATCTGACTCATCCCCAATATCCCCCCCACTGTAAAAGGTGGATTATCTTCGTTAGCAATAATAAGTACCTTGCAACCAGGATAATCTTTAAATTCCATTTTTATCAACTCTTCAATTTCTCTGGGGGTTCTGCGGGAAGTAGTAACTAAGATATGTGCATTCAATTTCTCAGATACAGATTTAACCTGTTTAACAACCTCTGACATAGTATCTTTATTTAAGCGGAAGTTCTTGGTATCTCCTCCAATTAGTAACCCAATATAAAGCTGTGAACTTTGTGCCACAAACTGCGCACTTCTCATTAGCTTCTCTGACTGCTCCTTTAGATAATCTTCATCTATTAAATTTAAAGCACCGTCAGTAATTACCACATTATTTCTTTTAGGAGGGTTATCGTGTCTGGGCATAACCACCAAGTTAAATCTGCGCGTACTTAATAAAGACGGTCGCATCACCACTATTGATTTGGCTAGATTCTCTCGGGAAAATACAAAGTTAATAGGAGCTATCGATGCGCCACAGGAAATCACTATATCGGGCTTAGATTTTATCAAGAAGTTATAAACCCCTTCATCAAGAAAATTCCTCAAACACCAAAGGCACCCCTGGCAGTGGTATCTCCCTGCTAAAAAACTACTAAAGGTTAAGGCATGACGGCTAAATTTATTTTTGAATTTTATTTCTATTGTTTCTATTTCGGGTTTCATATTCTTATCTTTAAGATACTCGCCTATTAGATGTGCTATAGCCTCAGATTGTCTGAGATGTCCTGTCTTGTTATCATTTAAAATAAGAATATTTCTTTCATCAGTATATTTCCAAATCTTATAGGTCCAAAGGTACTCCTGTGGATATTTAGTTATATATTCTTCAAAAATATCACTTACCCTCTGTAAGTTATCGTGGATATCTTTTTTTAGGTTTGCGGTTCTTTTAAGTTCAAAAGGAGGTCCGATTATAACTTTAATCTGAGGTCCATCTAGGCGCACATAAAAACCAGGGATAAGGGTAGCGTCGTATTTTAAGGCAAGCTTTATTGCACCTGTGCTCATCGAGGCATCCTTACCAAAAAATTTAACCAGCATACCGGACCTTCCTCCCTGATCTACTGTCATGCCTATTGCCTGATTATTTCTGAGTACCTGAATCAACTGCCGCAGGCCGCTCTTTCGCTGAATTATCTTACATCCTTTTTGCCTCCGGTAAAAATTAAGGAGTTTGTTTAGGCGAGGGTATCTCTGATTATGCACCAAGAGAACAAAAGTAAAACCCAGATTTGCACAGATGATATTAGAAAGTTCCCAGCTACCTTCATGCGCACCCAGAAAAATTATACCTTTTCCTCTCTTAAAACCTTCCTCAATGTAATTGAGACCTTCAAATATTATAT
>CAYOMI010000284.1:0-1853 GCA_964405005.1 uncultured Planctomycetales bacterium
AGGGCGCGGAATAGACATCATACCCCCCTGTAGTTAAAGAAGCAAGTTTTTTATTAAGTAAAGCATCCAGGTCAACCGGTGGCAGCATAAGAGCCTCTTTTGGAATGTCCGGACGTTTTTCCTGAGCAAGCTGCCAGGGTGACTTGTTCTCTTTATAAGTATTGGGCCTTATGAAATTGAAGAAGTTTTGGTAGGTAAAGGCCTTTTCCATAAATTCGTCTCTGTCAGAGAAGGATTCGATTTCATAGAACTCGACTTCGATTAAGTTATGCACGGTCTCAACATCGGACTGGAACCTGTGTGCTCCCGGCGGAATAGTGCCATGGATAAGATTGGCTGATTCGATTGCCTTGGTATAGGCAGAAGGTTTGGTTGCCGACCAAGAACCCACATATTCGCTTCCGTTATCAGTCTGCCTGATGCCTTCTTTGATAATCAGGCCGTATTTTTCCAGGTGCTCATTGACATATTCGGCAAAGAGCTCTGAATGAATAATTGAGCGCTCATCGCTAAAGCCTAAGAATTGAACACCACAACTTATCTCGCGCAAGGTGTATTGGACCTTAGGTAACCTTTTACGCATCATCTGTGGCCAGTATTCTGGGATGTCAACGAGGTCTTTGGTATCTTCGCAGACTCTTTCAAACAGAGCGAATTGCTTTTTGATTTCGCGCAAGTTTTGCTTGGTGACATGTTTCTTGCGTCGCTGACGGCTGGAAATACCATTCTCGCGCCATATCTTGCGCATAGTCTTGGCTGAAGTGGTTAAATTCTCCAAGGCCTTGATTTGCTCAGCTCCTAAACGCTTATATTCGCCCTTGAGTTTTACGATTCTCTGTGTTAAGTCTTGCGGTATCTTATTGGGAGAGTATAGTGGTCTGCGTGACATATCAGCCAAGGCCTGATAACCGCCAGTTTCAAAGCGTCTAATCCATTTGCGCACTGTCTTAGGAGTTGTGGCAAAGATTCTGGCTGTGGGCTTTATCCCATGTTCTTTGGCATAGACAACCATCTGGTACCTTTGTTGTTTTTTATCTTTACTTAATCGCATAACCTGATACCATTGATATGGATACATATAACCGACTCCTTTCTGGGCAAAAAGGAGTATAAGGTATCAGGTTATTATGTGTCCACTTTTATTTTCTATAGGGTCATTGATATAGCGATGCCATTCTCTGACCCTGCGCCATCGCCAGAATAAACTGTCTCGTGTATTTTGAATCTGGCTTGGCTCGTAGTCATAATAAATAGCGCTACCGTTCTTTTTACATGGTCTCAGATATATCCTAGTTTTAAGAACGTTGATTCTAGGGGCTCTGTGGCTTAAAAAATTTGAGCCAAATTGTATTTTTGGCGTTTCGCGCCTAAAATCTTTTAAAAGCTCCTTTAAATGCAAAAAAGCTTTAAAACTAATTCTTTTAATCTTTCGCAACCTTGAGGGGGTGGGGGTACGATCTCTCTTCCCATTCCCGCCTTAAAAAAAGAAAATAGTTGACAAAAATAAAATTTATTGTATAAAGATAGATGACAATTAGGTAATGTGAATTTACGGTCGCAGACAACTCGGTCTTAAAGAGATCGGAGAAAACTGGGCTGGTTTCTCGAGAAAAAATCGGGAAACCAGCCCTTTTTTTGTGCTTTGAGCGCGTAAAGAAGTATGAAAATATGAATAAGAATACCTACTCAACAAATGATCTCTGGCTTTCAGCTTTCTTGAAGGCAAAAGGCCTAAAGATCATCCGGATCGAAGGTAATAACCGACATGCTGTTTTTGTCTTTGAGGATACTCCTAACCGAAAAGATTTAATCGAAGAATTCTACAATAACGGCTCTATCGGTATAACCTTAAT
>CAYOMI010000285.1:0-1839 GCA_964405005.1 uncultured Planctomycetales bacterium
GTAGTACATCTAGCGGCTATTCCCATAGCAAATGCCTTGAACAAATTTTGCGAGGAAGCGTTCCAGATAAACTTGAACGGAACCATAACCGTTCTGAAATCCCTTAATTCTGTGAATTCAGTAAAGAGATTTATCTATGCTTCAAGTAGTTATGTTTACGGAGGCTTTCATTATGAACCCGCCGATGAAAAACATCCCACTAACCCTATAGATCTATATGGCGGTACAAAATTAAGCGGTGAAATTTTAACCCAAGTATTTGGAAGGAGGTTGGGAATTGAATATACAATCATTAGGCCATCGGCAGTTTACGGTCCTACTGATTGTAATCTTCGCGTGAGCCAGATTTTTATAGAAAACGCCTTAAAAAATAAACCTCTAGTTTTGGAAAATAAAGGAAAGGAGAAACTCGACTTTACGTATGTCGAAGATACAGCAGCTGGTTTTGTATTAGCAGCGTTCTCAGACAAAGCAAAAAATGAGATATTTAATATCACTAGAGGCGAAAGTAAAACCATAAAGGAATTCGCGGAGACCTTAAAAATCATTATCCCTGGGATCAAGATAGTATTCAAAAAAAGTAAACAGTTACGACCTCTGCGGGGCGCATTAGATATTGACAAGGCATATAGGTTGCTTGGCTATAAACCGCGGTTTTCATTAGAAGAAGGAATCTCCGGGTATATCAATTTCATAAAAAGTAGTAAAGTTTGTAACAGTGGCATTAAGCAAGATGAAAGTTAATAAACCTATCCCACTTTGTTTGCCTGATATAGACAAGGAAGAACTTAGGGCAGTAAAAAAGGTATTAGAGTCACGTTGGTTGGCGCTTGGCTCAAAGAATCATGAATTTGAGAGAAACTTTGCTAATTACATTGGCGCTGAAATAGCGATTTCGTTAAATTCATGCGCATCAGCATTACAGCTGTCTATCATCGCTCAGGGAATAACAAAGGAGATAATAGTTCCTAGTTTTACTTTTGTTGCTTCAGCTAATGCTATAGTTGCTGCAGGCGTAAAGCCAGCATTTGCTGAGGTCAATCCCGATAATTTCTGTATCAGCGAGCATGATTTAGAAAAAAGAGTTACTAAAGATACCCAGGCTGTTATGGTCGTGCATTACGCTGGTCAAAGCTGCCAGATGTCCGGAGTTATGGCTATAGCTAAAAAATATAATTTAAAGATAATCGAGGATTCCGCTCAGGCTATCGGCGCGACCTATAATCATAAAAAAACAGGTAGTTGGGGCACCGGATGCTTTTCCTTCTACGCAACCAAGAACATGACTACCGGAGAAGGGGGTATGATTACTACTAATGATCATACCCTAGCTGATACAGTTCAGGCAATGGCTAATCATGGTGTCCCTCGCAGTACATTGAGCCTCACAGATTCTAAAAGGCCGTCAAGGAGAGAGGCTGTGTTTGCGGGTTATAATTTTAGAATGAGTAATATTTTGGCTGCAATAGGTGTTGAGCAATTAAAAAAAGTTGATACGATGAATAGCAAAAGAAGAGAAGCTGCCTTTTATCTAAACGACAAATTATCTAATGTAGAAGAGATTATTATTCCAAGAGAATCAAAAGGATGCCATCATACATATCAGATGTATATTATAAGAACAAGATTTAGAGATATAAGAGACGCCGTTGTTTCCAGATTAAATAATTATGGAATAGGCGCTTCCATCCATTATGACCCTCCAGTACACTTACATCGATATTATAGAGAAAGATTTGGATACAAAATAGGAGATTTGCCTATTACGGAGAATTTGGCGAAGACCGTAATAACCTTGCCGATGTATCCCCAGTTAAAAAAAACGGAATTGAATAAGAT
>CAYOMI010000286.1:0-1820 GCA_964405005.1 uncultured Planctomycetales bacterium
AGCATATTCCGGTCCGGTCAATTCTTCTTTAAAATATTGTAAGCCAAATCCATTATGGATACATTGGGGAAGAATTCCACCTAAGTATTTATCTCTTTCTAAAAGCAGAATATTTTCTACTCCATTTTTTTCTGCTTCTAAAGCAACCGCCAGACCAGCTGGACCTCCTCCGATAATTACTAAATCATGCTCTAACTTCATCTTTAATTTTTACTCCTGTTTCTTTGATCATTTCCTTGGTCTTAGATGCTAAAATTTCTGAACCCTCTCCTTTTTTAGTTACTCTTAAGGAAGGAATCTTTAACTCTTCAGATAGGATTCTTAAAACTCTGGGACTGCAAAAACCACCCTGACATCGACCCATCCCTGCCCTGGTCCTTCTCTTGATGGCATCAAGACTTCTGGCGGGCACCGGTTGATGAATAGCCCTTATTATTTCTCCTTTGCTTGTCTTTTCACACCGACAGATAATCTCTCCATAATCGGAATCTTTTTCTATTATCTCCTGCCATCCTTCTATCTTATCTGCGTATTCTATAAATCTCGGTTGCTCGGGTAAGGTCTCTGTAAAATCATCCTTATAATTTAGTTCTAATTGGGGGGAAATTTCTTGTGCTACCTCTTTTAAAATATCGCTGACCATTTCGGCAATAGCCGGGGCTGAACTTAAGCCAGGTGACTCAATACCTGCCACATTGATAAAACCTTTAACCTTTTTTGAGGGCTCAATAATAAAATCATCTCTGCCCTCAATATCTGCTCTTAAACCGGCAAAAGAGGTCACCAGATCTTGATGGGGAAGATGGGGAATCAATTTTTTGGCTCCGGCATATACTTCGTTTATTCCGACCTCAGTAGTAGCCAGATCATCCTTTTCTTCAACCTGATAAGAATTAGGACTTATTAAGAGATTGTTATGAACTGTGGAAGCCAGTAAAATTCCTTTAGACAGTTTGGTAGGGATAGGAAAGAGAATATGATTTACTAAATTTCCCCATTGTTTATCAAATAACTGATATTCACCTTTTAAAGGCTTTATTTTAAAATCTTCTCCAGCAACTTTAGCCATTTCATCAGCATATAACCCGGCAGCGTTTATTATTACCCTAGTTTCAATTAACCCTTTGTTGGTAAGTACGCCATAAGTCTGTCCTTTCTCAATTATTATATCCTTTGCTTCGGTTTCCAGTAAGACTTTAACTCCATTTATTACTGCATTATCAGCCAGGGCGATAGTTAATTCATAAGGGGAAATAATCCCGGCAGAAGGGGCATAAAGGGCATACTTGGCTTTGGGATTTAAATTTGGTTCTAATCTAAATAGCTTATCACCAGTAATTACTTCTAAATTTTTAACTCCGTTTTTTTCTCCGTTCTCTTTTAGATCTTTCACTTTATTAAAATCTTTCTCGCTAAAGCCCACCACCAATGAACCTATCCTCTTAAAGGGAACTTTTAAATCTGCACACAGCTTATCAAATTTTAAATTTGACTTTATATTAAGTTTACCTTTTAAGGTTTTAAAATCAGCATCATAGCCGGCATGGATAATCCCAGAATTACCCTTACTGGCCCCCATTGCCACATCATCTTCTTTTTCTATAAGAGTTATATCCAGTCTGTATCTAGATAATTCTCGGGCAATAGCGGTGCCGATTACCCCTCCTCCTATAATTACCACATCTGTCTTCATCGTTATTCTCCTCATATTACAAATAAAAAACCATTTCATTAACCTGCATATCCGAATATATTCAGATAAAAGGGCTTAAGCTCCCGGTTAATAAAATGGTTCTCTCTTGTTTCTCCACCATTTATAT
>CAYOMI010000287.1:0-1810 GCA_964405005.1 uncultured Planctomycetales bacterium
TAGGCAAAAGAGATTTTTATACGCGCAGGGATACCGCGGTTATGCTTGCCTCAACTGCAACTAGCGAAGCAAGAGTTGCGGGCGCCAGCCTCTATCAGTTGAAGGTTGTCCGCGAAAATAAAGGGACAATCGCAATTTATTCAACCTATGTGGATGGCTTGGTTTTAGGCTCAGCAGGGCTTACGGAAACAAGCGCTAAGAAGGAAGGGTTTGAAATTATTGTAGGAAATACTGAGGGGGTAGATAAACATCCAAAAAGCTTGCCCGGCGCAAATAAAATAAAGGTGAAGCTGATTTTTGCCCGACAGTCAGGCATATTAATGGGCGGTCAGGTTGCTGGTGGCATATCAGCTGGTGAAATAATTAATATAATCGGCATGGGTATCCAGCAAAGGGTTTCACTGACTGAATTGGAAACACTGCAGATGGCCACCCATCCCTATTTAACAAGCGCGCCGACAATGTATCCGATTGTATTAGCGGCTCAGGATGCGTTAGGTAAGATATAATTTTAGAGTTTTGGAGACTATATGAAACAAATAGTTGTAATCAGCGGAAAAGGCGGCACAGGCAAGACCGTAATTACAGGGGCATTCGCGGCATTAGCGAAGAATAAAGTGATGGCTGACTGCGATGTGGATGCTGCGGATCTACATTTATTATTGCAGCCGAATATAAAAGAACGCCATGAATTTAAAAGTGGTCAAACTGCAATAATTGATAAACAAATTTGTCAGCAGTGCGGAAAGTGCATTGTTGCCTGCCGTTTTAATGCTATAAGTCAGGATTTTATAATCGATCCCATTTCCTGCGAAGGGTGTGCTTTTTGTAGCTATATTTGCCCGGTAAATGCTATAAAAATGGAAGAGAATATTTCCGGAGAATGGTTTATTTCCGAAACCAGGTTTGGCCCTATGGTGCACGCAAAGCTTGGCATAGCCGAAGAGAATTCAGGCAAACTTGTTGCTTTGGTGAGAAAACAGGCAGAGGAATTGGCAGAGAAGAATAATTGCGACTGGGTAGTTATTGATGGAGCGCCGGGCATAGGATGTCCTGTCATTGCTTCGCTTTCCAGTATAGATTGCGTTTTGGTAGTAACCGAGCCAACCTTATCCGGCTTACATGATGCCATAAGAGTCATAGATGTAGCTAAACACTTTGGTATTCCTGTAAAACTTGTAATAAATAAATATGATTTAAATCCTGAAATGTCGGAAAAAATTGAAAAATATTGTAAGAAAAACGGCATTTCTTTAATCGGAAAGATTGGATTTGATAAGTCTGTTGTAGAGGCAATGGTAGACGGTAAAACTATAATAGAGTATAGAGATACTTCGGTTAAAGGTGAAGTTCAGGAAATCTGGGATATTCTGCAGAAAGAACTTTAAACTAGGAGGGGAAGATGCATAGGAAAATTGCGGAGAGATTCAGCAGTCAATGGATAAAGGTAAAATTTTATGAAAAAGAGCCTCTTCTGAACGGTGTAACCCGGCCTAAAAATGTCAGGTTCTGCGAAGCGGTAAATTTGGCTATCACGCAACCGGTTATCTTAAGCAAAGAAAGTATTTCTTGCGAAAGCGCACAATACGTATTCGGTTGGAGGAAAAAATTTGATAGCCAGTTTTTGGATAGTTGCCAAGATAAATGTAAGGTTAGTGATAAGAGGTTAAAATCACTGTTATCAAGTATCCCCCGATTTAAAAAACCCTTTAGCCATATCGGATTGAATACCGATGATGAACCAGATTTAATGATTTCTTGTATTGCCCCGCAAGAGATGATGCGCATAATTAAGGTTTATAATAATCGT
>CAYOMI010000288.1:0-1803 GCA_964405005.1 uncultured Planctomycetales bacterium
AAAGCAACGCTTTAAAGATTTTTGGTTTGCGGGTAAAGATAATTTCTTCAAGATTAACCCTTCCCTTCACTGCAAGCACTATTGCGGAGCAAATACGAAGAATAAAATCATTCTCGAGTACCTAGATATAGAAAAGGAGCATTTGGCTTTTGTATAATGATAGGTATCGTAGGGGCCTCTGGGCTTATCGGGTATAATTTTTATAAGACTCTCAAAATTAAGAAAAAAACTGTTATAGGAACTTATTTTTCAGTAAAAAGGAGAGGCCTGGTAAGATTTGATTTGGAAAATGATGGCTTTTCTTTATTTGATAAATGTAAACAGGTTATCATAGCGTCTGCGATAACCAGCATAGACGCCTGTTTCTTGAGCAGAGAGGAAGCGTACAGAATAAACGTAGGGAGGACAAAAGAACTTATTAAATACCTGGCAGATAGAAAAATAAAACCCATATTCCTCTCCTCAGACCAGGTTTTTGATGGAGAAAGGGGCAATTATACAGAAGAGGATAGGCCGCATCCAATAAATTACTATGGGGAATTTAAGCTGGAGGTAGAAGAATTTATAAAGAATAACTTAGAAGATTACCTTATTTTACGATTAAGCAAAACATTCGATAGAAACTTAAGAGAGGGCGGAATGTTTGCCGAAATATTTTTAAACCTAAAGAAGGGGATAAGGGTAAAGGCAGCCTACAACCAAATATTTAACCCTACGGATGTAGGATTGGTATGCGGTGGAGCAGTTAAAGCTACAAACATTAATCTTAAAGGTCTATATCATTTAGCCGACCCCAAGATAATGAGCAGGTATGAATTTGTCTTGTCTATCGCCAGTGAATACGGTTTTGATAAGGATTTAATTGAACCGATAGATATTCGGACCCTTGGCCTTATAGAGAAGAGGCCTCTCGATACCTCCTTAAATGTAAAGAAAATAAACGAAGCGATTCCCTTTTCTTCCAGAGAGGGGTAATTAAGCAAGGTAAACACACGCAGATATGCAGAGGCATCTTTTGAAAGGTTGCTTTATTATCTCCATAGTTTTTGTTCTCCTGTTAACAACAGAAATATCATTAAGGACATTATACGGAACTCCTCCGGTAGAATCCGACCCGCCCCAGTTTAAATACCGGTATGTAGATATTCACAGGAGATTCTTCAAAAAAACTTATAAAGGGGGAAGAGTTTACTATAAAATCTCACCCAGTAAGGCGTGGTGTAGGTCTTTTCCTAATACAGAATTCACAGCGATTAAAGATGCCAATACGTTAAGATTCTTTATCTTGGGAGAATCTGTGGCAGAATTGTTTGAAGAGTTCCCCTTAGATTCTTTTCTGGAATCCGTAATCCCAAATAAAAATTTCGAGATTGTCAATTGCGGCATGGGGTCATATGATAGTTATCGAATTTACTTGATCGCGAAGGAGATTGTTTCGTATAGCCCCGATTTAGTTATCCTTCTTTTAGGGAATAATGAATTTTATGAAAAGAGCAAACTTAATTTAAAAGTCTATTATATAAATAAGTTTTTAAGGAATTTTTGGATATATCGAAAGCTACAGGAATATGTATTCATTTGGGCAATAAACCAGAAATCAGATAATCCGAGAAACAGAGAAAAGCATCTTAGGGCATATGAGCAAAACCTTCGGACAATTGTTCATCTGTTGCATTCAAGAAACATTCCGACAATTTTATTTACTCTCCCTGGGAATCTCAAGGATTATCCTCCTTCGGAATCCCCGCCTTTAAACAAGCAGCTATTTTTGTCTGTTTTCTTACTAGAAAACAAAGACTATGC
>CAYOMI010000289.1:0-1797 GCA_964405005.1 uncultured Planctomycetales bacterium
GCCTCTATCCGGGTTATTCTTATCTCTCTGGCTTATTATCCCCCTGGCCCTGCCTTTTATTTTTTCTTATTTAGTGGTACCCGTGTTTGGGCCGGAAAGATATGTATTGTGTATTTCTCCTGCCTACTACCTCCTGATCAGCCGCGGCATCATGCATTTCAGGAAGAAAACACGCATCCTTGCATTTATCTGTATCTCAATCGCCGGGCTGCTCTTTCTAGGGGAGTATTACCGCGTTGAAAAAGAACTAGATTGGAGGCAGATCTGTAGCTATATAAAGAACAACATAAAAAGCGATGAGAAGTCCGCCTTTATAATGAATAACTTTAGGCCTATTTCATTTAAAGAACATGTTATGCTTACTTATTATTCAGCGCCTTTTATTATAGGGATAAAGACCGGGGAGCCGCCCTTGATTACGACTAAGGAGGAAAGGGATATATATGAAAGAGAAGTGGAATCATTGAAGGGGCATAGCGTAGAGGAGCTGAATTACGGGGGGATATGGCTTTTAACCAGCACGTTTACCGATTATCCCCAAGTCATAAGGAAATTGAAAGACAGGTACGATTTAATAGAGAGGATAGATATTCGCGGAGCCACAGCCTATCATTTTAGGATAAAAGAATAAAGAAGGGTAATTAATCGTGTTGCACTGAGTCTATGCCTAAGCTAATTCAGAAGAAGACAACTATAGTCCTGGTGCTGGTAATATTGATGGGTTTATCGATGAGGATTTATCAGCTTCAAAGAGAAAGCCTATATATTGATGAGGCGCTTGATGCCACACAGTCTACGGATACAATTTCCGGCCTAGTGCGGTATTTTTTCTCCGTAGGACATTTCCCTACTTATTTTATGGGTATGCACTATTGGATAAAGCTGTTTGGCAGGGGTGAGTTTGCCCTGCGCTTGCCCTCGGTTATATTCGGGGTGCTATCTATTTATCTGATCTTCCTTTTAGGAAAAATGCTTTTTAATGAAACCACAGGTCTGGTGGCCAGCTATCTTCTTGCGGTGAGCCCGATCAATATATTTTATTCCCAGTCTTTCGGCCCGTATAATTTAGCGTCATTATCTACATTACTGTCTTTTTTATTTTTTTATAAGGCCTTAAATAAAGGGACCAGGTTAAGTTGGTTTCTATATGCGGGCTTTACCTTACTGCCAATGTTCGTAAGCATCACCGTTTTTCCGATCTTGGCCTGTCAGCTATTGTTCGCAATACTATTACGGTTAAGATACGGCAAGGAGATAAAATTAGTAAAAATACTGCTTGTTTTTACCGCTCTGCTGGGGGTATATTTACCTGTTCTGGCGGTATTGTTGCTGGCTAAAATGAAGATCGCTCTTTTTTATCCGCTATCTGACGTTACCTTGCCTCCTCTTAACGCGATTGTGAATATATTGAATTTATTCGGAGGGGATATATATCAAAACATCATTGGTCAAAACATAGGAAAGAATCACTTCCTTATCCTTCCTGCTAGTATATTCGGATTCATTCTGTTCCTGCTATTCCTTTTGGGGGTATTCAATTTGTATTCTAGCGATGAAAAGAACAACATCTACCATAAAAGAAGAGAATCAATGAACGTAATTTTGTTGCTCATGTGGTGCGGGATGCCGTTTGTTTTCTCTTGCTTTAAAGTATTTAATTCTAGCTTTGGCCAGGTGCGATACGTGTTATATGCCTCTTTTGCCTACTACCTCCTGGTCAGCCGCGGCATCATGCATTTCAAGAAGAAAACACGTATCTTTGTGTTTGTTTGTCTCTGTCTGGCCGGGTTGCTCTTT
>CAYOMI010000290.1:0-1783 GCA_964405005.1 uncultured Planctomycetales bacterium
GTGCATACCTGTGCCACAGAAATTACCCACAATTGCTTCATCGGGACTTTTGCGAAAACCTAATACTATTATCAGTCCACCAGCCATGTATTCTCCCAAAAAATCGCAAGCTTTGCCCCCTATTATTATTACTGGATATAAATCCTTATAGGACTTCATATGAATCCCAACTCTATATCCTGCGTTTCCTTTTGTGTAGATTTTGCCTCCCCGCATAGAGTGACCAATGATATCGCCCACGTCACCATAGACAATAATTTTTCCAGCGTTCATTGTATTGCCAATCCCATCTTGGCCATTAGAATTAACCACAATGGTCGGCCCATCCATAAAAGCAGCTAAGTCATTACCTGGTACTCCATTAATAGTAATTCTCGCATCCCCGGATAATCCACCCCCGATATAGCGTTGGCCGTTAACATTGTCTAAAATAATATTTTTCTTCCCACTATCCACAGCCTGATGGATTAATTCGTTGAGTTCTTTAAAATGCATTCCTTTGGCGTCTATTCTCATAGTATAGCAGCCTCTCCAGTTACCAGATGTTTTCTGTACTCTTTAGGTAAACTAATAAATCCAAAATCTTCTTTTAAAAGATTTTCTTTAAAGTCACTCACATCAACCTTATCTTTAATAAGACCTGTATAAATTCCTGCTCGCTCTATATCGCCTACAAAAATGACTCCTATTATTCTTTTGTTTTTTATAATAATCTTCTTATATGTATAATTCTCTGGATAAAAATAATCTAAAGTTTGACAATTTTCTTTTTCAGGACAACTTTCTCCCACAGAAACAGTTGGGATGCCACATAATTCTACAGAGTTCATAGGAAACCCACCTATGTATTCCTTTTTTATTCCCGCCATATTAAGGCCAGCAATTTTCCCTTGCCTTACAGCCACCGGCCAGATAGCGATAGTCCGGTTCATGTTTGATAACAAATCTTTTGCCTCACAGCAATCGCCAGCAGCATAGATATATTTGACGTTTGTCTGCATATACTCATTAACAAGGATACCTTTATTTGTCTTTATGGGTGTATTCTTTGTCAACTCTATATTTGGTATGACGCCAATGGCTACAATAACTAAATCTGTGAGGACCCCCTTTTTGTTCTTTAAAATTACTTCTTTTACTTTCCCATTTTTGCCTTTTATCTCCACAACAGTATTATCCGTAGTAACATTGCAACCTATTTTTTTCAAAGCAGCCTCAATTATACTTGAGGCCTTTCTATCAAAAGTTGTCGACAAGATTCTATCTGCAAGTTCTACAATAGCGACTTTAATCTTTAATTCAATAAGAGCCTCTGTCGCTTTCAGCCCTATTAATCCCCCTCCTAAGACAACAGCTTTTTTAATCTTGTTGACCTTAATATACTTTTCTATCTGTTGAGCATCGGTGAGTTTGGTGAAAGTAAATACACCATTTAGATTTCTACCTTTAATTTCGGGTATAATAGGTGTACCACCTGTTGCAATAAGCAACTTATCAAAAGGAATCTCTTGTCTATCAGCTAAAATTACATATTTTTTCTTCAGCTCCAATTTTGTCGCCTTCTTATTTAAAATCAAATCTACTTTATTATCCTTATAAAAATCCTTCTCCTGGAAAGACATTCTTTCCAGTGGCACTTTTTCTCCTAAAAAATACGATATTAAGGGACGTGAATAATTAAAGTATGGTTCATCTGAAATAACTGTTATTTTACCCTTCTTATCATATTCACGAATTGCCTCTATTGCAGTAATTCCACTTGCAGAATTGCCAATAATTACAT
>CAYOMI010000291.1:0-1772 GCA_964405005.1 uncultured Planctomycetales bacterium
CATCGTGTTTTAATTCCCTGATCTTCTCTACAGAGTCAAATTTCTCATCAAGGGTGCGCTTAGCCATCTCAACAATAGCCAAGGGATTACCGGCGGAGTGTGTTAAAACCTTGTTTTCAAACATAACCTTATCCTCGATTTTCTTCTCATCGGCATACAGCCAAAGAAGTTTTTGGGCTTCGTCTCTTTCTAAATTGCCTACCTCAATATGGTCAAAACGCCACCAGATACGCGCCAGATGCCCTGCAGCCTTTAAATCATTGGTTGCGCCTAATACTAATGCCTTATCCATAATCGCAGAAACAGTAAAAGCCATGCTTGGGGTTAACCCCTCAAGATGATCCAAAACTACTGTATAGCCTTTAATTCCCTCTATAACGCAGGCAAGTAATTCCATAATTGGCAACCTTGTTACTTTCCGCTTTAAATCCTGCCACTCTAAATATTCTGCGTGCGTGCCTTCAAGCTTTAATCGGCCGTCTTTATGCAGGCTCTGCGCCATAGAAATCAGGGCTGTTTTTAAAGGCTGGATACGTTCTACATAAATAACTTTGCGTAAATCTTTGGTGGCATATTTAAGGAGATGGCTTTTACCTACTCCGATATTGCCGACTAATGTGGTATGTTTATGGTTTGCCATATTTTCCTTAATCTTTTGCAGCTCTTTATCCCTGCCGATGAGGACTAAAGACGGCTCTTTAGAAATTTTCTTTTTCTTCTTGGGCATAATTTACTGCTTTTGCCTTTTGAGATAACATTTGCGCATTCTCGTTTAAGAAATTATCCAATGAGGCGCTAAAATATTGCGTATGGTCGGTAATTTCATACTGACTTATCTTTTCGATAACGCTATAAACCTGTAAATAGCATTGATCCGGGTCGTAACACCAACCTCTTATTTCCCGGATATTACAATGATTACTGATAATCGTTTTTAGTTTCTCGGATTCTATGTCTAGGTTTAAATCTTTAAATGCTCTTAGACTGATGACAAAAAGAAGTCTTCCGCAAATCTTGTCCTCTACTGTTATTAAAGACTTGTTAGTCTTTGTTATTAGTCTGTTATCAGGAGAATGCAACTCTTCAGTTTTATTGGGATTATCCACTTCTACCTCCGCATCTATGCAATCTAGTTTTGCATTTTTGGCAGTGGTAGAGCCTTCTACCTCCGCACTCATGCAATTAACTTCGCCATTTTTGCATAGGCTAAATGGCGAATTAACAGGCTTATCCACAGGGTATTTGGGGATAACGATTTTAGCCAGGCGGCTGTATCGGCCTTTGGCTTTTTGGTAGACGATGTATCTATTTTTATGCTTGGCAAGGTCGTTTAGGTCCCGGGTTATCTGGCTTAAGGATTTACCCATAATCCGGGATAAAACCTTAAGCGATATTCCCAAGGTCCCCTTATCCTTACCCAAAGGCTTTGCTAAAAGGATAAGCACTACATAGAGCCAGCCTAATCTGTCACTTAATTCTTTAGCGTGAGCAATAAGGCCGCGCCTGAGTTGGGCAAAGCCAGAGAGTGAATAGATGAGCTTATCATCAATAAATATGCCTTCGGCCAATTCCTGTTTTTTGTTTTGGAAGGCTTTTATTTGTATATCCATCGAACCTTTGCATTACTGCCTAAGTTAAGCCGATATCTTCCGGGAGGCATTTAAGAATCTTACAAAGCAGGCTCTTTTCTTCTTCGTCAGGCTTCCGGCGTCCGTTGATGACGCGGCTTAGGTCTGACTCGTGCATACGGCAGGAATAGGCTACCTCGTAAT
>CAYOMI010000292.1:0-1752 GCA_964405005.1 uncultured Planctomycetales bacterium
GGGCGTATCTAGCTATAGTTTGGCATAAATTTGGTGTGAGTAAGTTCATCTTAGATATAGATCGTGATTATCGAAGACGAATAAATAAAGGTTTACCTGTATCGCATAGAATAATAGATAATCTTAAACAGGCCTATGCTGTAGATAGTCGTTATGTAGTGCGACCTTTTGCTAAGGGTAGAGTTAAAATAAAGGATGTAGAAATTACTATGACAACCAAAGAATATTTGGAAGAAGGATGGGATAATGCCTATATCATAAATCCTGCGGAACAAGGTAAAAGGATCCGAGCATTAAAGAAGGCTTGGCAAATAAAGGATGAATTTAACCGATTTATGCAAGAGGTAGTAAAAATTTTGGTTATATATTACATTAAACTGGGTCACAGAGCGATAAAGATTATGTTCAATCATGGTGATTTTATGCTTTATCATCCTCGGATTAAAAATTGTAGCGAGATAACTCTGGATGATGATTATCTGGCTCGATATATGGATAGTTCATATGTTGATCTAAAGGAATCTTATAAGCACCTAAAGATAGTTTCTATTTATAAATTAGAGCCAATGGATATCAAAGAATTTGTACATTATCTATTGACCCATAAGGAGCCAGTTACCATTTCTAGTACCAACAAAGAAATAATCTTTAGCAAAGAAGTAGTAATAGCAGGTATAGAGGCAGCTTTATGTGAAGTTTATGGTAAGGATAAGGGTAAAGAAAAGGCGAGACGCTGGATAGAGTCAGGTCAACTTAAAGATGACTTCCGTGGCAACGGCGGGTCCGTTGACAATGGCGGGTCTTTTGACGTTATCTTTAGCAGAGATTATCAAGAACTTCTCATTATCCGGTCGCTACGGAATATCTTAAAGGGATTTTTGTCTACCTTCCGTGCCCCGTTAGAAAGAATGTATTCAAAGGCGATACTCTACCTTCCGTGGCTGGTGGGGAGGATTCGTCGCTTTCTAACGGGGCGTGGCTGGCAGAGACTAAAATCCGCCGCAGTGGCCGGTTCAGGGAATTTTGGTTATCCTTTAGAAGTTCCACAACCAGACCAGAGCCGGGATTTAATAGAAGGATGGATTAATGAGATAAAAAAAGAACTAAAAGGTATAAAACCCAAAATAATTGTTTTCTCTGATAAACACTTTCCTTTAGAGCCATTTTCAGAGATAAGCAAAGATTTACGTTCAGAATTTTCTCCTGAAGATATTTTCTTTATTTCGTTTCCTTTTAGGTATACACCCTTAGGTGAGGCCTTGGCAAAATACAAATTTTTAGAAGCAGTGATACAGAAAATCTCTGAAGGTAGAAATATCTTAAAAGGTTTTGATATAGACAGGCAGAAAGAATTTGCTCGGGTTCTCTGTAGGATAATGCAAAAGATAAAAGATAATCAAGCTACAGTTATCCAAATGCATAGAGAGGAATTTTTAACTGATGCAAGAGAAAAACCACTCGATTCATATTTAAGAAAACTAATTGCCGATGAAATTAAGTCATCTCATATAGATTACTTTAAGATGATTGATGAGTTAAAAGAACTCTTTCCTTTTGTTCCCGAAGAGGAGATGCTCATCTATCGTTTATCATCTTATCTAAAAGATACGCACTTTATCAGTTTACATGGAGGATTTGTCTTTCCGTATGTTTTCCATGAAGATGTGCCTTATAATCTTTTATATGCAACAGCATTTGCAGATAAATTTCATTCTAAAGTTATAGAGAAGTTAAATAGGGATAGAATGATAT
>CAYOMI010000293.1:0-1745 GCA_964405005.1 uncultured Planctomycetales bacterium
TATTCGATGGTTATTGTTGCAAAATCCGGAAGGCCGGTCTTAGGACAGATACAGGTAAATTCCGGAATCTCTATTTTTATAGTATAGACCTTGTCAGGATACTGGTTCTTCCAGACTTCGATTTCCGGTGTTTTTAGATTCCTGATATTCTTCTGCCGATCTTCGTAACTGGATTTCTTTTTCATTTTACCTTAGGCCTACCTTCTTATGCATCTGGGGTATTATGCAGGTAGGTATATTTTCCTCTAAGCCAATGGACTTAAAATTCTCTATCTTTTCTTCTATCTGACTATAATCTTCATAACTGTTAGGCTGTAAAACGAAAACCAAGGGGCGATTGACTTCTTTTATCAACGCGAGCGCTTTCCTTAAATCCTCTTCTTTTGTAGATTGGCAAATAACTGCCTTTAAGAGAACTTCTTTTTGTAAGGCGATTTCTAAAAACTTACGCTGCAAAGCAAAAAGGTCTCCCATGCCCGTAGAGCTGGGGAGTTTTAAATCCATAGCGATGATATTCAGGTAATCTATCACTTCTTCCAATTCTCCTGGCAGGGTACCATTTGTCTCCAGATAATTCTTATAGCCCTCTGCCGAGGTCAGTTTCAATATCTCTTTTAAAAAATCTTTCTGTAAGAGCGGCTCTCCGCCGGTAAACGAGATAGAATGAAAATCAGTATGATAAAGTTTTATCTCTTCAAATAATTCCTGCGGCTCATATTCTATAAAACGATCTAATTTAGTATCGCAGAATCTACAGTGCAGGTTGCAACCGAAGAAACGCACAAAAATCTGTTTCTCGCCCAAATAAATCCCTTCTCCCTGAATACTATCAAAAACCTCGGCTATTCTTGCTTTCATTTTCTTATCAATGGATCCTCTATGCCTATCTCCTTAAAGCCTTTGGCCCGGAAATGACAACTGTCGCATACTCCGCAGGGCCGGGATCCTCCGCGATAACATGACCAAGTTAATTTAAAAGGAACGCCTAATTTTCTGCCTAAGCGGATAATCTGGGCCTTATTCTTGTTTATCAGGGGTGCCTTAACTACAATCTTTTTTTTCTCTACGCCGGCCTTGGTCCCGACAGAAATCACCGTATTAAAAGCACGGTGAAATTCTGGCCGGCAATCCGGATACCCCGAATAATCCTGAGTGTGCGCGCCGATAAAAATCGCTGTGGCATTAATCGCCTCGGCATAAGAAAGAGCAAAACTTAAGAAAATAATGTTGCGGCCAGGAACATAGGTTGAAGGTATGATAATCGGTAATCGGTAATCGGTAATCGGTAATTTTACTTTTTTGTCTAAAAGAGCTGAACCTTTCCAAGGTAAATTGATTTTGACGATTTGCGATTTGCAATTTGCGCTTTGCGCTATGCGTCTTGCACTTTTAATCTCCCGACGGTGCCGCTGGCCGTAGTCAAAGATGAGACAAAAACATTTATAACCCTTTTTCTTTGCCAGATAAAGGGTGGTGGCTGAATCCAGGCCGCCGGATAAAAGAACAATTGCCTTTTCATTCTTCATAATAAGTGGCAGATGAATTTTCTGATTCCCAGACCGCTACTGAGCGGACATCCGGAATTTTCTTCTTAAGATTATCGTAAATATATTTTGCAATATTCTCCGAGGTGGGATTTACCTTTTTAAAGTATGGGATTTCATTTAAATATTTGTGGTCAAGATTTTCTAAAACTTTATTTAAGGCTATCTTTAAATATTTAAAATCCATCGCCATGCCTATCT
>CAYOMI010000294.1:0-1739 GCA_964405005.1 uncultured Planctomycetales bacterium
TTGTTATACTTAAGGGGGGCACTTAATAAAAGATATCAAAAATCAGATATCTTTTTCTATATTTTTTTTGCCCTCCTGTTGGTTAACCCCATATACACAACTATCAAAACCGATTTAAGTTTTTCTTTGCCCAATACGCTGACCCTGGCTAAAGACTGGGTAGAGAGGAATATTGCCGCCGGAAGCAAGATATTGTTAGATAGGGGCGGTCCGCCTTTGGCCCAGGGCTCTAATCAGATTAGGCTTGAGGCTAAGCAGAAGCCAGAAGGGCAATTACGCTATGGCTACCATAAAAAAAGAAAACTTTTTTATCAAGTTAAAGAAAAAGTAGCGGGGCAACACATAAGTTATGAATTGGTTTACATTAATGAGCCCGTGGGGTATTTGCAAGACGAATTTGGCTATGAGCAAGCTATGGCAAAGACACAGGAGGCAATTGAAGATTATCAGGTCAAGTATGATTTTGTAATTATAAATGAAGGGTCAATATATAAACTCCTGAGATATCCGAAAGTGCCTATTCCCCACAGATATCACAAACTTAGAGGCTTTTATGAGGATATATTGAATAACTATAAGCCCATAAGAGTCTTTTTGCCTAAAGAGAATACAATCAATGGGCCAGTAATAAAAATATATAAAATAAAATAAAATAAAATGTGGCCTTTTAATTTTAATTTATTTAAGCGAAAATGACAAAATCGGCATTAAGTCATTTTAAGTTCCTCAGATATAAGCCGTTAGTTGCTCCTCGCATCATTAAGGGATTCTTTAAGAGAATAATACTGAGGCAAAATGTATTAAGGACAGTTGATTTGGCTATTACTGGAGATTGTCATTATAAATGTTTTTTTTGTTCTGCTAGCCCTTTATATAAAAAGGGAGGCCCATTTCTTAGCGTAGAACAGATAAAGAATATTTGGAGACAATGTATTGAGTTGGGAGCTTTCCATATTAATCTGACTGGTGGCGAGCCTCTTTTGAGAGATACGGATGAGATTTGCCAGATTATCAAAAATTTTAATCCCTCCCACTTTTTGGTCTCTCTGGTTACCAACGCTTGTTATTTAACAAAAGATAAGCTTAAGAAATTTAAATATGCTGGTTTGGATACCTTGCAGTTAAGCATAGAAAGCATCGACCCTCAGAAACATGACGAGATGACAGGTATTAAAGGTAATTTTGAAAAGGTTATGCAGGCTATTGCATATGCGAATGAATTAAGGTTAATTGTCTGTTTAAATGTTGTATTTTATCATGGTAATGCCGATGAAGTTAGAAAGATAATCGATTTTAGCAGAAAAGCGAATGCTTTCTTAGTGATAAATAATGCAGCAATTGAAGGGAATTGGTATGGCACAGATAGCAAAAGATTGATGCGGGAGGATATAGCTATTTTTGATGAATTTATGCGGAATTTTTATGTAAGGCATGATAGTGTTATAAATTTTTCAGGAAAGATGGAGTGCCCCGGTGGCAAGGAGAGGATTTACATTACTGCTTATGGTGACGTATTGACCTGTCCTCTCGTACAGATAAGTTATGGCAATGTTTTAGATGAGCCACTCAAAGTAATATATAAAAGAATGAACAGCGTAGATTACATTAAGAGGTATAGCCGTTTATGTAAACAGGCTTTTGACGAAGATTTCTATAGAGAGATTTTATTGCCGATTGAAAGTATTCTTGAAAGGCCTGTTTTATTTTTGAACTACCCCTTCTTATACAGGCATTTAGAG
>CAYOMI010000295.1:0-1733 GCA_964405005.1 uncultured Planctomycetales bacterium
ACGCCAGCTAATTTCAAAGGCGATTTACCGTTTTTATGTTTATTCTTTTTACGACGAGTCAATCCCATTTTTAGTTGAAATTTATAAGACGGCTCCATATTTGTTTTCAAGCTTCTGGCTTTCTTCCTAAATTCTCTTGCTCGTCGAAATCAAACTTGATTTGGAAGGTATAAAACTATTATCCTCCATCTTTTAAGCCATTAGAACTCAAATATGAAAGCCAATTTTTACCAGCTCACCCCTAAAAACGCCTATTCCACAAATCTATGCTGCTTTTCTCACTTCTATCCTATCTCTTACATGTTGTATTAAAGCTGCACGAAGCATTGGAAGATATTTCCAGCCCTTCACCTTATTTAATCTCTGCTCTATATCAAGAAGCGCTGTGGCAAGCCATCTCATCTTCTGATTACTGTTCTTCCAGTAGTCAACCTTATCTGTCCTTTGTCCTACCTGGGCCATCACCGATTCTATGCAATTGGTTGTCTTGAAGCTCATACCCAACTCCTCAAATACTCCAAGCCTGTGTAAGGTGAGCGTCTCTTCCATGCCTTCCTCCAAACTTCTCGCAGCTGATTCGTTTATATGCTTTATCTCCCTCTTTATCTTTAATAAAGCCTCCTTTGCTTCTGTATAACTCGGCTTCCCATAGGCCATCTGCAACTTATTCTTTATCAATTCCTGCTTCCCCTTGGGTAAATAACTTATCACATTCTCTCTCTTATGCCACTGGCACCTCTGTATCTGGGCATATTCCCCAAAGGTCTTTTTTATCGCCTTTATTATTCCCTTAGAGCCATCTACCACAAACAATATCCCTTCCTCATACCTTAATCCCCTCTCTTTTAGCTCTTCAAGAAATCTGCTTACCACCCTCTCATTCTCTGTTGCTGTCTGCATTATCCCTAATATTATCTTCTCCCCTTTAATAGTCACTCCCAAACCTATTACCATCTCATCCTCTGCAAAGGTCTTCCCATCCATTATTATGGCCACTATATCATATCCATCCAGCCTCCGCTCCATTAATTCCTGTAACTTCCTTGCACTGGCTCTTATCTGCCTCCGGGATACTGTAGAAGCACTTAATCCAAATACCCCTGGTACTGCCTCCGCACACTCCTCATACCTCCTGCAGGATAACCCGCTTATTACTCTCTTTAACAACCCTTCATCTGCCCTGTATGGCTCCTGTAACTTCTTATAGGTCTTTAACTCTATCTCCTTATTCTGGATTATGTCTCTTACCCTGGGTACCTCTATTGGCACTTTCTGGTCCCTCAGGTATATTGATCCACCCTGACTTCCCCACCTATCTATCCCTTTATGACTCCTCTGCCTGCTATACTTCTTCCCTGCCAGTCTCTCCACCTCCTCCTTCAACTCCTTCTCTACATGCATAAGCCCCAGAGGTATCAGTGCCTGGATTAATTCTACCCTGGCATCTACACCTTCCACCTGTTTTACTACCTCTTCCATTTTCTTCTTTACTTCTTTCCTGCTTTTTCCTACAATTTTCATTGGACGGTTCCTCCTTTTGAATTTAATATGATATTTAATATATCATATATGGAACCGTCCTTTCTATTTCCAAATTTCAACTAATTTTAGCACACACTCTGAAAAAATGATTTAGAAAGAAAAAGACTTCAATCCAAAACCAAAAGAAGCTTTTTAAAAAAGAAAAAACTATGAAAGAAATAATTCCCAGTGAAAGAATTGAGCAAAGAATC
>CAYOMI010000296.1:0-1706 GCA_964405005.1 uncultured Planctomycetales bacterium
AGTAACTATTCGCGGGAAAGTCCAATATTGGAATTTAGAGCAGGGGATAAATGCAACAAAAGATACTAATCCAGAAAATATTGAAGGCGGCGATTATTTAGATGCTCGTCGATTATTAGTAGAAGTAGAATTTGATAGTCCTCTTACTATTGACGAACAAACCTATACTGATGATTCCGGTAACTACGAAGTGACTCACAGAAATCCCCTGGTGGGAAACTGGGAGGTAGATATAGAAGTTCGGGCAGAGGTAAAACTGGCCACTATTAATGATGAAGATGTTTTTATTTCATGTTATGAAGGAGCTTTAGATATTTGGCCCTATAATGGTCAGACCGGGGACAGAAGTGTAGGGGATGATGAAACAATAACTTTTGATGTTTACATTGGAGGTCCTCTAAATAATATAGAGGAGTGGGATGGTGATGAAGAGGGAGAAGGGCGTAACCATTTAATTGCTTTTTTTAGCTGCCAGGTGATTCTCGATGCCTTCAATTGGCTTAAATGGCGATTGCCCGACCTTGAAGCGATCAAGCGTGATACCAGTTTATTTTATCCTATTGAAACAGATGTAACTCATTATAATCAAACTCTCAGTCCACCAGGAGTGGCCTGGATAGATGTTAAAACAGGGTTTTATTACCCTGATGAAATCGATAGCGATATTATAAGAAATAATAATAAGACTATTGGTCAGAGGTGGCAGCAATTACGTTCTACTCTCATTCATGAGTATGGGCATAAAATTATGCACGATGTTTATTGGATTTTGCCCAAGCCCCTAAATTTTTGGGAAAGTTCATATCATCAAATTACCTCTTGCAAAAGTCCCGAATTTGCCTGGAAAGAAGGTTGGGCTGAATTCTTTGCAGCTGCAGTTTTAAACTGGCCTACTATCAATGGTGAAAGAAGTCAAGTAGCAACTTCACATATTTTTGAAAGACAAGAATCTTATAACCTTGAGCATGTTTTTTATCTTGATTATAATCTTTGTTCTGTAGATTTAGAAGAATATCCTCTGATAGACTACGATGGGGAGGGGAATTTTAATTGGAGAGACGAGGTGCCTAACGATAAACGTTATATGAATGAGGGTGAAAATGCAGCAGTCTTGTGGGATATCTTTGACCCTAAAGGTTGGGAATATATGCCCAAAGAACAACAAGAAAATAAACCTGTAGAATGGCCGATACCATTGAAATGGTATGATTATTTGGAAGATCCAACTTTTGAACATATTTGGGAGATGATTGCTGGTACTCGAGAGTATGGACCAGGTATAACCCTGGCCACCGGTATAAGGCAGCCAGATTGCCTAATTGATGAAGGTGATGTATGGGAAGATAGCTTTTGGTATTTCTGGAAGAATAAAGATGATGGTTATGGAAACAATACTGAATTAATGCACGGACTAAAAGCAATTATGTACAATCGGGGTATTACCAGCACGGAATATGTGGAACATAAACCCGAAGTTACCATCAAAGAGGTAGATATAGAAAATCAGAGGGTAGAAATAGAAGTAACCGAAGAAGATATAGAAGACCAACCCTACCTGTATTATAATTTAGTATACCCTGATGATACCGGAGAATATTATCCATTTTTTACGGAGGATCAGCCTCTAAGCGGAGAGTGGAGTAACAATACTCTTTCTTTCTCTATCGATGTATTACCCTTTCATCAATGGCCGCAGAATAAATTAA
>CAYOMI010000297.1:0-1695 GCA_964405005.1 uncultured Planctomycetales bacterium
GAATTTATATACCCTAACCGGCTGAGGCATAAAGCCTTGTAGCCCGACTCTCCCCCTAACTCAGAAATGCGACTTCGCCTTAACGAACCTCTGGGCAGGGAAAAAAACATTATTTCCTTACCTAATTTTTTCTCAAGCACCTCTTTGGATTTTTTTAGTTCAATTAATATATCGGGCTCTGTAGCGAGGTCAAAAAACTCATGCCTTAAACCGTGAGACCCGATTTCCATACCGCTTGAGGATAAGAATTTTATCTGCTCCCAATCCATAAATAGGCTCTTCTGGCCGATTTTTTCAGCAATAACAAAGAAACAGGCGCTAAAACCGAACTCCTGCAATATGGGATACGCCAATTCAATCTGCGAGGAGAGCCCGTCGTCAAAGGTAATAACCACGGACTCTCTGGGGATGCCTCCAGAGGCATTAAGCATATTAACCAATGCCTGCAATGATAACACTTTATAATTGTTTTCCTTAAGATAATGCATCTGCTGCCTGAAATTGCCTTCATCTACAGAATATATACTCTTGGCCTGGCCTGGTTTTACAATATTATGATAAAGCAAAATAACCATATTATCTATCCTGCTTTAGGATACGATATTTCATTTTTCCTGCCGGCATAAATTCAAATACGGCTATCTCTGGCCTGCAAAGAAACCTTATGCCTTTCTCCGAGGTAATACCCCGGTTTACATAAAGCAGCGTATCCCTTAACCGGTATAAACCTGAAATGTAATTAGACCTATGGGCGTAAGGAAAGAATCTCCATAGCAGAGGAATCCCTACCTGCCCTCCGTGGGTATGCCCGGCTAAAACTAAATCTATTTTTTCTATGGCTGCCTGTTTTACAATATCCGGCCAATGGTTTAGGAGTATTATGGGCTCTTCCCGTGGCACATCTTTTATAATATCTCTCAACCTTATATTCTGCACGCCTACTATCCAAAGATAAGAATCCTCTTTGGCTTTGAGATTAATACGGATAGCCCTGTCATTTAATAAATAAGTATTAGCCCTGTCCCATTGTGTGACCAGGCTAAAATTAGAAATAACCCCATCGCTATCGCCGAGCACCACATAAGTATGAAAGCGCGGCTCTAAAACGCTCAACAAATCCCAGAGGGCATTAATCCCTTCACGGCTGCCAACTAAGTCTCCGGTGATAAATATCAGGTCTGGCCTTAACCTATTTATCTTCTCTATCAATGATACCTCGCGATACCCCAGGCCTATGATTTCTAAATCTGATATTTGAACTACTTTTATGCCGGAGAGGGCCTTTGATAAGTTAGTGCTTACAATCTCTACTTGCCTTACTTCAATCCAATTCGGTTCAATAAAAAATATATAGATATAAAATATCTGGAAAAAGGTGATTGCTGAAATAAAAATTAGCCATTTCAAATTATTTTTGTCCATTGCCAATTATTATAAGAAGTAATTGTCTGTAAGTCAATTACGGAAAGGAAGGAAGTTAAGGGAAGTCCTCCCACATAAAGAGAACCTTATAGAAAGGAAAGATAATTAAGTTTCCTTATTCTGATACTGATTTTAAGTTAACCGGATTTCTTAAAAAATTATTTTTTCTCTTCCAACAGAAGAAGTCCGATTGCCAATAAAATACAAGTATCGGAAAAACTAAATATTGCCAATGGCTTTGAGCCAAGCACTGGCGCGTTTACTAACTTGACC
>CAYOMI010000298.1:0-1678 GCA_964405005.1 uncultured Planctomycetales bacterium
AAAGGGTTGCTCAAAATTCGGCTTTTTGAAAAATAGATAACAGGCGTTCTTTGACAATACGGTTATTTTTCCAAGAGGTACTTTAACAATCCTCGGATGTATCTAGTTTTATCATTTTGCTTGGCCTTAACGGCAGCAACAGCGATAGCCAATATACTTATGTGAGCCAATGTGCAATGATTAGCCACTGCGTTTAGCCCTGTAAGTATGGGTTGCTGCATATAAAAGCTGAGCAGGCGGGAGAAGCCGCGTTCATCTCCTGAGCGCATCCTGTAAATCTTCTTAAAATACTCGGATTTAGGACTAATGGCGTCAAGCCTGTAACTTTTATCCACTCTTACATAGGCATAACATCCGCCCTTAGAGAATTTAGGATGATTTACAGGACAGGCATGGTCGTGTTTATCGGCAAAACTTTGCGAGTGGGTAATCGGGCAGACAAATTTCCTTCTGATTCTTCCCCGGTCTTTGAATTTACCCCAGGGATACATCTCGAATCCGGCGATACAGACCCTGGTGTTATGAGCGGTGAGCTTAATGTCCTGTTTTCTGGATCGCGGATTAATCGGGATGAAATCCTTGGCTTTGAGAATGTGCCTAATGTATTTACGAATAGAGTCTGAGTCATAAGCGGCGTCAGCAATAATTCCTTTAGGCTTTAGCTTCAAATATTTTTTAAGTTCTTTAAAAGACGGAATAATTACTTTGCAATCGGATACATTGGCAGGTAGCGTGTTTTCAAAGATAGGCAGTTCACTTAACGAATCAAAGATGGCATGGTTACGATAGCCCCAGAAGTAAATAATCTTTTTCTCGGTTTTATTATTAGTGCTGGGTTGGAAAAGCTCTAGCTGTTGCTCTTTGGAATTGGCTTTGATTTTTTGCAGCGACATAAAGCCCAATCGCGCGTCAGGGTCGCCCTGAGGGAATTTGGTTTTGTCAAATTTACCTTCGACAAAAACCTTAGGATTATTTTGCTTAACCCAGGCGATAATAGGCGTTGAATCTATCGAAATATATCTGCCCTTAATAACGCCTAACTTAACAAGGGTTTTAATCTGTTGCTTACGAATATCCTGTAACAATGAGTTGGGCGTCTTGTGCAGGAATTCTTCAAAACGATGCCGTGAAGGTATTTGTTTATCAAAGCCTAATATGTAGGCTATGCCTAAGTTGGTTGATAATTCAAAGGCCAATTCAGATAAGGTCTTTATAGCCTTAAGGTTCTTATAAATGAGGGCACGGCATATCGCCTGGCGGCAAAAGGGTTTTCTACCGCGCTTAAGCAATTGTTTTTTGATGATAGATAAGTCAATATATTCAAAGACGGACCTATAAAGGTCAAATCTGGCAGGATAGAATAAGAGTTTTTCTCTTGTAAAGTTAGGCATTATTGGCCTCCTGTAGTTTTGAGCAAACCCTGCGAAATAAGAGCTATTGTTAAGATACTACAGGAGGGTTGAGGTGAAGTCAAACGAGACGATAAATTGAGCAATAAGCGCAAGGTGTGCTCAAAATAAAAAGTTCACCTCCACCGATAAAATTAAGACCTTAAAAGCCGTTAAAATCAGCAAAAATGTTAAAATCCGCTTATTTTTCCGACGAGGAAATAAGTGGAGGTGAGATTAGATATGACAGGAGAGGTTGCTCGACGGGAAAATTAATTTGAGCAACCCAC
>CAYOMI010000299.1:0-1677 GCA_964405005.1 uncultured Planctomycetales bacterium
TTTAATATCTCATCAATTTGAAACTTATCAAGTCTTTTCTTTGTCATAAGATAGGTAACTAAGGCAGGGTCTATATCTCCCGAGCGCGTTCCCATAATCAGACCCTCTAAAGGAGTAAAACCCATGCTGGTATCGATGGATTTACCCTTATTTACAGCAGTAATGCTACAGCCATTACCCAGATGACAGGTGATAATCTTTAATTTGTTAATTGACTTCTTTAAAATCCGGGCTGCCTCATAGGCAACGTATTCGTGGCTGGTGCCATGAAATCCGTATTTTCTTATTCCGGACTTGCGATAATATTCATAAGGTAACCCATATATATAAGCGTGTTCGGGTAGTGTCTGATGAAATGCAGTATCAAATACAGCAATTTGTTCTATATCAGGTAGTAACTTTTTACAAGCTAAAATTCCTGCCAAGTTCGCAGGATTATGTAAAGGCGCAATTGAACAATACTGTTTTATCTTCTGGATTACTACCTTATCAATTAAAACTGGTTTTTTAAACTTTTCAGCACCGTGTACAACCCGGTGACCTACAGCAGCAACATTATCAATATCTTTCAATATTATCTTTAACCCTGTATAATGATTTTTAACTTTAGAACCCGACTCACCAATGTGTTCAATTAGTCCATGCGAGAGGATTTTTTCTCTTGGCATATCAAAAAGTTTATACTTTATGGAGGAACTACCGCAATTTATAACTAAAATTCTCATAACTATTGCGCCCTAATCGCAGTTACTGCTACACAATCCACGATATCTTCCACTGAACAGCCTCTAGACAAATCACTGCAAGGTTTATTCAAACCTAACAATATTGGACCTAATGCGCGTGCATTAGCAAGTCGCTGTACGAGTTTATAACTGATATTACCTGCCTCTAAATTAGGAAATATTAATACATTGGCCTTGCCACCTACAGGACTATCCGGATATTTTATCTTGGCAACCTCAGGAACAATGGCTGCATCTACCTGCATTTCACCATCAACCAAAAGATTCGGCACCATATCTTTAAGTATTTGTAATGCCTCGCTAATCTTATCGATATTCTTACCTTTTGCAGACCCCTTGGTTGAATAACTAAGAAGTGCGACACGGGGAGTGATATCCAGAACTTTTTGCGCAAGTTCTGCTGCGGCGAGAGAAATACAAGCAAGTTGCCGAGAGTTAGGATTAGGAACTACTCCGCAATCTGCAAAAATAAATGTTCCATTTTCGCCGTATTGCGAATTTGGTACACTCATAATAAAACAACTAGAAGCAATAGTAAGACGCTCATTTACTCCCAAACAACGTATAGCGCATCTTGCGACATCAGGCGTGGTATGACTTGCACCAGCCACAAAGCCTTCGGCTTTACCTTCCTGCACCATCATCGCGGCATAATAAAGGGTTTCATTAAACAATCCTCTTACAGAATTAATGTCTCCCACCTTGGCCTTGTGCAACTGGTAATATTGCTCAATATATCTTTCTTTATCCTGAAAGTTAATTTTGTCGGGGCTTAAAAGTATAACCTTAGCCAAATTTTCTTTTTCAATAATTTTGACTGCTTCCTGTGTTCGGTTCTCATCATATTCAGGAAGTAAGATAGTCTTTATTTTAGATTTTGCTTTCTGACGAATCTGTTTAATTACATCCATTTTTAAATCCTTTTCAATAT
>CAYOMI010000300.1:0-1676 GCA_964405005.1 uncultured Planctomycetales bacterium
CACTTATAATAGACGAAGGAAGTGATATTTTCTAACTAATTCTTTTTAAGTAATTCTTATAAGTTTCTTTAATATCCCTTAAAGAATCTGAGCCGAATTTCTCTAAAAACGCATCTGTTAAAGCATAGGCAACTGCTGATTCTGCAACTACAGCTGCAGCCTCCACCACACAGATATCCGAACGCTCAACTGAAGCCTTCGAAGGTCTTTTACTTGTAATGTTTACTGAATCCAAGGGATTTAGCAAAGTACAAATCGGTTTCATGCAAGCGTGAATTGTAATATCTTCTCCGTTAGAAATCCCACCTTCTATACCGCCGGCATTGTTGGTTTTACGGAAATACCCCTTACCTTTATTATAGTAAATTGCATCGTGCACTCGAGAACCAAATTTTTCCGCATAACCAAACCCCAAGCCGATCTCAACTGCCTTAATTCCGGGAATAGACATTATGCCTTGGGCAATCTTAACATCCAAGCGCCTCTCCGCTTGAACATAACTACCCAAACCCACAGGCACATTTCTTGCCCTTACTTCAAAAACTCCTCCCACCGTATCTTTTTTATTTATGGCCTCTTTGATTTTTTCTATCATTGCTTCTTTTTCTGTCTCACCGCCGATAGAAACTACCTGACTGCTTATTTCTATTTTAAACTCGCCTAAGAAAATCTTACATGCGGCGCCAATTCCCACGGTTGCTACTGTGCTTCTTGCTGAAGCCCGTTCCAAAACCTCGCGTACATCATTAAAGCCATACTTTAATAAACCGGCTAAATCCGCGTGTCCAGGCCGTGGACACATAATTTTTTTAAGTTTCTCAATGCTAAAGTCCTTATTCTCGATTAACAAAGTAATCGGGCTACCCAAAGTCAATCCACCTTTTAAGCCGGAAAGTATCTGGGTTTTATCTTTCTCAATCTGCATACGCTTGCCTCTACCAAAACCAGCTTGCCGGCGTTTTAATTCTTTATTTATTAAAGTAACATTTACCTTAAGTCCTGCTGGCATTCCTTCTAAAATTGCAATAATTGCCCTTCCGTGCGATTCACCTGCAGTTAATTGTTTTAACATATATACCTCCTCTTTATTTCCAGAGACCGCGTCTATTCTGGCGTGCTTCCTGGTATAATTTCAAGAATAAATCCGCGTATTTAACATTCGGCGGGTAAGTCATCAGAGAGGCGTATCCCTGTTTTACGATTTCCGCATTCACAAAAGTTCCATCCTTTAAATAAATATAGGCCAGTAACCTTTTATACTTATCGTGCCTTTCCACATCAAACTCTAAGCTCACGCGCTTACCTTCCACTAAACTCTTGGTAAATTCGTAGGAGCGCCTACCTAATTTCTGGATAGTGGTGATATCCTGCTGGGTGCGTTGGCTGTCGCGGTAAAGTTTATCCGACTCATGCATCTCAGGTGTATCTATACCAATTAGCCGTACCCTTTCTCCGTTCTCAAGTTGTATTGTATCTCCGTCAATAACCCGTGTTACCAAAATATCATTATAATTATAACTTCTCCCCAAAGGGATAGTAAATTTTCCTTCTTCGGAATGATAAATCTGGATTGGCTCAGCCGCAAATAATGAAAATTTGCTGGAAAGAAGTGATAGGATAATTAAAAAAATAATTTTAATTTTTAGCATAATTTAACACTGTCTGCCAGCCTAATC
>CAYOMI010000301.1:0-1667 GCA_964405005.1 uncultured Planctomycetales bacterium
ATATATAACTGCTCTGGGTTAAATCCTTTGACCTTAGCATTTGAAATAGCCTGTTTTAAAATCTTAATTAAATATTCCTTGGGTCTTTTATTAATATTCCTCAAAATAGCCTGGGCCTCTAAGACATCCTTATGTCGCAACAGGTCTATTACCTGTCTTACTTTAGTAGGTGAAATCCGCAAAAATTTTCCTTCTGCTTTTACTATCATTAAGTCTTCTCCAATGCCTTCTTTGCTTTTACCCCGCCGTGTTTTCTAAATATTCTCGTAGGAGCAAATTCACCCAGTTTATGACCCACCATGTTTTCAGTAATAAAAACTGGGATATGTTTTCTTCCATCGTAAACAGCAAAGGTCAGACCTACAAAATCCGGGGTTATTGTCGAACGCCTGGACCAGGTTTTTATAGCCTGCCGTGTTCCCGAACCCTTTACTGTCTCAACCTTTTTTAATAACTTCTCATCAACAAAAGGACCCTTTTTTAGTGAACGTGGCATAGCTATTTCCTTCTCTTAATAATAAATTTATCTGAATATTTACCTCTTCTTCGTGTTTTATAACCCTTCGTTGGTTTACCCCAGGGTGTAACAGGATGGGGATTACCTTGACCTGACTTTCCCTCGCCACCGCCATGGGGATGATCCACAGGGTTCATGGCTAAGCCTCTAACTGTCGGCTTTATTCCTAACCATCTACTCCTGCCCGCCTTTCCTATGCTAATTGCTTCATGTTCTATATTGCCAACCTGACCTATAGTAGCATGACAGTCTAAACTAACTAACCTTATTTCTCCCGAAGGAAGTTTAATCTGGGCAAATTCACCTTCCTTGGCCATAATCTGAGCAGAACTGCCAGCGCTTCTTACAATTTGACCGCCCTTACCCTTAATTAACTCTATATTATGAATCAATGTTCCTTGAGGTATATATCTTAAAGATAGGCAGTTACCAGTTTTTACCTCCATATCTTTTTGATTTGAAGAGATTATCTGATCATTTACATTTAATCCTAGAGGTGCCAAAATATATCTTTTTTCTTTGTTCGGATACTCTAATAAAGCGATCCTTGCTGAACGATTAGGATCATATTCAATAGCAATTACCTTTGCAGGTATCTCGAATAAATCCCTTTTAAAATCAATAATACGTAGTTTTCTTTTATGACCCCCCCCAATATGACGAGTAGTAATACGACCTGCGTTATTTCTGCCACCACTTTTCTTAATAGGAACAGTGAGTAATTTCTCTGGTTTGTCTTTGGTAATCTCAGAAAAATCCAAACCCGTAATCCAACGCCGAGAATGTGTTGTAGGTTTAAATTTCTTAATTCCCATTATTAAGTAACCTCTATCTTTTGACCTTCTTTTAAAGTAACTATGGCTTTTTTAACATCCGCTGTGTATCCTAATTGGTATCTCACCCGTTTCAATTTACCACTCGAGACAAACGTATTTACGCTTTTAACCTTTACCTTATATATCTCTTCTACTGCTCGCTTTATTTGAATTTTATTCGCCGCATTATCCACAAGAAATAAATATTTCCCTTCAGGCTCATAAAGTGTTGATTTTTCTGTTCGGATTAAAGATTTAATTATATCGTAAGCGATGGTCATTTTCCTAATCTATTAGTTAATGTTTGTAGTCCATCTTTAGTTATTATTAATTTC
>CAYOMI010000302.1:0-1665 GCA_964405005.1 uncultured Planctomycetales bacterium
CTCCGTATGTATCATTAAATATCCACTTCCAGGCAACTGCCATTACTGCGGTAGGAAGAGCCCAGGGAAGAAAACTTACAGCCCTTAAAAATCCTCTTAAGAAAAATCTTTGATGTAAGATAAGGGCTATGGCTAAACCCAGAATTAACTCCAACGGTACAGAAATTGCGCAAAATAATAATGTATTCAGACTTACTTCTCTAAATCTCTGGTCTTGAAAAAGGCGTCCTACCTCCATAAAACCTGAAACCAAATTCTTTACAATGGGGAATAACACCACTAATCCCAAAATAAGCAACGAAGGAATTATCAATAATAATCCGAACCTCTGTTCGCTAAGACTCTTAGCCATACCTCTTAAAGTACGTAAAATGCATTACTTTCCCCTGCTGGAATGCTTTTCTTATTTTTCGTCTTACCCAATATTTAAGTAGTTTGCGCGTAATAGGAAATAACATAAGTAAACCTAAAAGATCAGTAATCACTCCTGGAGTAATCAAAAGCAAGCCACCACAGAAGATAAAAAATCCGTCAAATAGCGCATCGGAAGGAAGTATCCCTTGGCTCAATTCATTACTGATCCTTCTTAAAACATTTATACCCTGTACCTTAAGTAAAATTGCCCCAAAAACTCCTGTTAATATTACAAGCGCCAGAGTATTCTTTAGGCCCCAGATTTGGCCTATCTTTATAAGCAAAGCTAGTTCTATAATAGGGATAACTGTGAATAGTAATATAAGAAAGCCGATCATTTTATTTTTCTAATACCTTTTTAATCTCTGATTCTGCTTTTTCCAATGCTGCTTCGGGAGAAAGTTCTCCTAATAGAACCTTATGGATAAACCTCCTTAAGATATCAGATATTTGCGCGTAGTCAGGATGCATTGGTCTGGGTTTTGCCAGAAGTAATATCTTATAAAGTTCGGGATAAAACGGGCTTTTTTCTAATATTTCCTTGTCTTTGAAAAGCGCGGCTCTAGCAGGCACAGTTCCGCTTTTAAAATGGAGTTTCTTTTGCGCTTTAAAACTAGTGATATACTTTATGAATTTAATGCTTGCCTCTTTATTCTGGGAGAATTTAGAAATACCAAAACCCCATCCCCCCAAACAAGCTCTTGGTTTTTCTTCTGATTTATAAGATAAAGGAATAACCCCGATTTTTCCTTTTATCGGTGAATCTTCTTTTTGGGCCAGAGACCAAAGGTATGGCCAGTTGCGGCAGAAGAGTGCATGGCCTTCCTGAAAGACATGGCGCACCTCTTCTTCTTCATATGTAGTAACACCTTGAGGTACAATTTTATAAGTATGAATTAAATCGGACATAAATTTTAAGGTATCTACACCTTGGGGAGAATTCAAAACTAAATTACCCTTCTCATCAAATATATCCCCGCCAAAAGACCATAAAATTTCTAAGAAATTACAAACCAGACCTTCGTATTGTTTTGCCTGAAAGACAAAACCCCAAAGGTTTGGCGGGTCTTGTAGTCCTTTAGCAATCTTCACAAATTCATCCCAAGTCTTAGGTGGAATATATCCTTTTTCTTCTAAGAGGTCTTTTCGATAATACAAAACCCCAGCATCGGTTTGAAGAGGAACGCGGTAGATCTTGCCTTCAAAAATACTTCCTTGAATGTCACCTGGCAGAAATTCTTCTTGTTCTTC
>CAYOMI010000303.1:0-1649 GCA_964405005.1 uncultured Planctomycetales bacterium
TACCGAGGCATTGGTAAGAGGAGAAAAGATAGAACTGCGTAATTTCGGCGTGTTTAAGATTAAGCAGAGAAGAAGCCGAACAGGCAGAAACCCTCGTACTGGTCAAGTAGTCCCTGTCCCACCGAGAAAAGTAGTAGTCTTTAAGCCAGGCTTAGAGATGAAAAAAAAGGTAAAATAGGTAGCTCATCCTGCATAAAGTCCTTTCTGTTAAATGTTTAAAAGAATATCTGGAACAAAAGATTTGCTACCACAAGAGATTTCCTGGTGGCAGGAAATAGAAGAAAAAAGCCGCAGGATTTTCTCTCTCTATAATTATCAGGAAATAAGGCCCCCCTTAATAGAAGAGGCGTCTTTATTTAACCGTTGCCTTGGACAAACTTCCGAAATAACCCAAAAACAGATGTTCCTGATTAAAAATAAAGAAGAACTCTATGCCCTTAGGCCAGAAGGGACAGCTTCTATTGTGCGCGCTTATATTGAAAATGGACTTGCTAAAAATATCGGTTTTGTCAAACTTTATTATATTGGTCCTATGTTTAGGTTAGAACGGCCGCAAAAGGGAAGATTGAGACAATTCCATCATATAGGATGTGAAGCAATTGGTTCAGGTGATGCCTCTTTGGACATCGAGGTGATATCCTTGGCCGACACTTTGCTTAAAAACTTTTCTATTTTAGAGTATAAAATTAAAATTAATACCTTAGGCTGCCCTGAAGATAAAAAGAGACTAATGGAAATTTTGCGCAGAGAATTTAAAGATAAAGTTGCCTTGCTTTGTCAGGACTGTAAAAGGAGATTTAAAGAAAATATTCTGCGGATTTTGGATTGTAAGAATGAAACGTGTATAGAGGTAGTCAGAAAGATAAATATTCAGAGTAGATTTCTCTGTGAGGATTGTAATAAGCATTTCAGTAAGGTAAAAGAGGGACTGGATGCCTTAAATATCAAATATGAAATTTCTCCTTATCTAGTACGTGGGCTTGATTACTATACCCGCACCGTCTTTGAAATTACGCACCCGGATTTAGGAAGTCAGGATGCCTTGGGAGCAGGAGGCAGATACGACAGTCTGGTTCACCAGTTAGGCGGACCTCAATTAGGAGCAATGGGATTTGCTTTCGGGATGGAAAGGTTATATTTAGTTTCAAAATCTAAAGGTTTAAAAGTTAAAAGTGAAAATTTGGTTTATTTGATTTGCTTGGGAGAAGAGGCAAAGGGGGAGGGTATCAAATTGCTCGCTAATCTTCGTCAATCCGGAATAACTTCTGATACTGACTATGAGAATAAATCCTTAAAAGGAGCAATGCGTAAGGCTAATGATTCGGGGGCTAGATTTGTTCTGATCTTGGGAGAGGATGAGCTAAAGAAGAAGGTAATAACTTTAAAGGATATGCAGTCTGGCAGTCAGGAAGAACTTGTTTTGGATAAGTGCACCGAAAATATCAGGAATAAACTAAAATTATAAAATGTTACGCACTCATAACTGCGGTCAATTAAACTCGAATGATGTCGGCAAAGTTGTTACGCTTTGCGGTTGGGTAGCGACGCGGCGCGACCATGGAAAACTTATTTTTATCGATATCCGTGACAGATATGGACTTACCCAGGTTGTCTTTGTGCCTAAAGACTGTCCCTCTGATATATATGAG
>CAYOMI010000304.1:0-1646 GCA_964405005.1 uncultured Planctomycetales bacterium
GAGTGCCTTAATAGATGTGGAAATACCCTCTTTTCAAGCCCAGAGGCCTCTCTTGCTTCATTTAGGATCTGCCAAGCCCTTGACCTATTTATATCAAAAAACCTCTCCTTAGGCTCTATTTTGGCCCTGTAAGCATATGATTCTAGCTTCTCCTTAAGATTAACCGGCAGCGCTACCATTCTTCGCTTTCTGCCCTTGCCTATTATCTCTATGGCTGGCCTTCCTTCAAAATTCCGTATTGATGCCGGCGTAAGTGAAAGCGCCTCTGATATCCTTAGCCCTGTCTGGAATAAAAGAAGAATTAGAAGCCGGTCCCTCTCTTTCTTGCACCCTTCAATAAGCTGGTTTATCTCATCCTCGGTCAGGTAGCTTACCGGCATATTTACTTTGCTTAAAGCCGTCTTTGTTTGGATTAAGGCGTTACTCATAATCTATACTTCCCCTACTTTTGTTTAATTTCCAAGGTTGAGTTTGCCTTCTTGCCAACCTTTTGGCCATTTAACTACCCTAAAAGCTAAACATTTGTGCTGATTTTGTTTAATGTCCTGAGTTTTTGTTTTTAACAGGTTTATTAACAAAAATTTTAAAATCTCTCTAGACTTCTCTAGACTATTAATATAACTATATATAACTATAGGCCCATTTAACCCATTGATAATTAGATAGTTAAGACAAAAATCATCCTCACTATTCGGGTAAATCATCCTCACTATTCGGGTAAATCATCCTCACTATTCGGGTAATGCCCTTTTAAAGGGTAATATATCAAAATAGACTATATCATTCCTAAGTCTTGTCTTAGGCCCCAGTACTCCATTCTTCTTTAATTCGGCTATAAATTGCTTGAGCCTGCTTCTTAGCCTAAAGATTGGTTGATTTGTATTAAAATTAATGGCATTTAACACAGTCAAGATATGCATCTGCTTAGGTTGAGTATGGGTAGACAAAAACCTTAAGAGGGCCTTTGAGCCGTCTTTCTTTAACCTTCTTCTAAGAGTAAAATTTATATTTGTAAGCATTGATTCCAGGAAATATGCCAAAAAGTGTGGGTTAAAATAGACTTTTAGATTTAACGTCTTTTCATCCAGCACATATTTTTGGATTATGCCTCCAATAGAAGTTATCTGTCCTTTCTTCTTATCTTCTTTAAATAAAGTTAATTCAAACCTGATTAATTCAAAGTGATCCAGTGCCCGCTTTATCAACCCATACGCTCTTTTTGTATAACCAGCCTCACCATATAAAATTTTAGATATTTCTCGGATATTTGTCTCAAGGATATATTGCCCTTTAATGAGCTGCATCCTTTCCCGCGCAATTTTCATGAGGGCCAAAAAGATATCTTCCTCAAATATTGCAAGTTTTACCCCTTCCACGACGATCTTCCCCCAGTTAGATTCGTGTTCTATTTTTTGGATTATCCTTCTCTCCTCTTTTAGTTCTCTATCCGACATCGGGAAAAATATTGATACCTTGGCCATCTCATGAGGTATAAACGCCAAGACGAGTTGTTCTGCTTTTTTGGGCGCACCAGCAATTTTTTGTTTAAATTCCTTTGCTTCCTCAAGAATCCCTGTTTGTTTTACTCTTTCTAATATACGAGTACAGAGCTTCTTAAGTTCAGGGTCTCTTATCGATTCCAAACT
>CAYOMI010000305.1:0-1640 GCA_964405005.1 uncultured Planctomycetales bacterium
CGTGCTTGTGCGCCAGTTTTAGTCGCAGGTGAAACAAGCGCGCTTGCGATTTTTTATTGGGTTCGCTCAATGGCTTTTCCATAATCTGCCTGCAATCAGAGAGCGGAAAAAATGATTCCGGAGTGTTTTGGCAAAATATCATCAAGGGTGGTATGGGTGGGTTATTGACAAGATTGAAAAATGGCTTATTCTTAAACTAAAGAGACGCTATTGGAAAGATAGACGCCATATTCATCAACGACACCATTGTTGAAGTTAAGACCACAGGTAGAAGCCCGGTCCAGCAGGAGGTAGATCAGAACCTACAATTAACGCTTTACTCTTGGGCTTATAGCCTACTTTATGGCAAGCCAGAGAAAAGTCATCAAGGTGATCAATCTGGTTAAGACCAAAGAGCCAAAGATTGTAGTAAGCCAGACACAGAGAACTGAATGGGATCACTCCTTGCTGATAGCCAGTATTTGCCAGATAATCCGAGCCATTGATAGCAAGCTCTTTTACAATCCGGTTGGCGGGTTCGGATGCTTTAACTGCCAATATCAGAAGCATTGTCAGGAGGATAAAGATGAGAATTACTTTTTACGACAGCACGGAAAAGATGTTGGACGATCTGGATAGAGCCATGCAAGAAGCGGATAGGAATGTTCAAACCTGGCAGAAAACTATTAAGAGGGGTGATTACTTCTGGCACGATACCGAATACGGATTTACCATACTCGGACAGGTATTGCAAAATGGCTATCAGGTCAAAAGGTTGCAAAACTACCGCTTTTGCAAGTGTTATTCTGTCGCTTGCCCTGAAGGCGAGCTTTTAGATGTGCATATTTCTGTTATCAAAGGACGATTGACCAAAGAAGGTTTTGAAGATCGTCTCAAAGAGATAAACGGGGCTTAGCCCCGTTTTTTACTTGTTGCCTGGAAGGTCTTTTCTGTCTGGTCCCTTTGGATAGGGCCTGGCATCATAAGTATCACTAATAGATTTGGCTTTCTTTTTCTTATCTCTGTATTTTTGATATTCTTTCTTTTTCTTATCTGGTTTTTTATCCATAAAATCACCCCTTAAAATTATAAACAGGAATAGGTGGGGTTGTAAAGAATTTTTTAGAAGTACAATGTAAAAATTAAATCAACGGTTTAGGATTTCTTTCAGAAATCCCTTTTTTTTACCTCACCAAGCGATGCGTGAGGCGTTCCACCTTGACAATTTAGGGAACTCGGCTGCTTATCGCCCCTTCGGGGCGAGCGAAAAAGTAAAAGGTCGTTCGCTCCTGATAAAATAATTCTAAAACTATGGGGCAATATTTTAGAGCAGTCAATCTTGACAAAAAGGAGTATGTTGAATCTTGGAGTATTGGTTGTGGAGCTAAGCTCTGGGAATGGTGTGTTAATAGACAAGCTGGCATATTTCCTTTCCTTCTACGCAAAAGCAGTGAAGGCGGCGGTGGCGATATCCAGAAAGAATATCATACCGCAGGTAGATGGGCAGGTGATAGAATTGTCTTAATTGGTGATTATGACAGTAGCCACCTGTGGGATAAGATAGATGACAAGACAGAAGGTTGGACGGAAATAAGCCAGCAGTTGACAGATGATTATAATGATTTTGCTGGAGCAGATATTTTTCGCTTGAAGGATTAAGT
>CAYOMI010000306.1:0-1638 GCA_964405005.1 uncultured Planctomycetales bacterium
TAGTAGAGCCATATTCTAACTTAAAAGTGCCCTTTTGTTAATAGGGGTCAGTATATTTTAAAACAGAAATCCTGGGAAAATGGTCAAGTCTTAATTTTGCTGGAAAAAGTTTCATGAAACATCCTTTGGTTTTTATAAACTCTCTGTTCTTTCTTAGCCTTATGTCCTAGCTTATGGCGTAGTTCCATAATCTTTATATTATCATCAAAGCTGATGCTGAGTTTTCTCCAACCCTGCGAGGCGCGCATTAACGAAGCGAAGGCAAGTTTTAGTCCGCTCTTCTCATCAAAGAAGCGGGGGATAACTTTGCTGCGGCGCTTCTGTTCGCCAAATGAGCGCTCCAAGAGGTTGGTGGAACTAATAAATCTTCTGTGGTGAGCCAGACACTTAAGATGTTGGATACAGGCATCAAAATCCTCTTCGAAGCATTTAACCGCTGATGGGTAAAGGCGACTGAACTTATTCTTGAAGTATTCTGCCTGCTTACGGGCTGAGGCTTCATCAGCAGCAAAATATACGCTGTTGAGGTTAAATTTCACCTCTGAGTGCGCTTCAGAAGGCACCTTGTTTAAGATATTGTTCTTTTTATGCACCAGGCAGCGCTGCCTGAGCGTTTTAGGGAATACCTGCTCAAAGGCCTGAATTAGGCCCGGCGCTCCATCGCTTGTGCCTAAGACAGGTTCATTAAGGCCGCGTCTCTTAAGGTCTCTAAAAGCACTTAACCAGTCCTCGTAAGATTCTTTATTGCCTAATGTCATGCTTAAGAGAACCTTGGTGCCTGAGGAGAGTATGCCCCAGACGACAAGAATGCCTTCTTTGCGGCTTTTATGCAGCCTTAAGGATTCATAGACAGCGTCAGCAAAGATATAGACAATATCGTACTCTGAGAGGTCAGTCTTACAGAATGCCTCATATTCCTCCCAGAGCCTTTGATTAAGCGAGCTTATGGCGCTCTTTGATAGGAGGATATTGCCGGATTCATCCTTGAGCAGTTCTTCTATATCACGGGTAGAACAGCCCCTGGCATACATCTCAACGGCTATTTTCTCAAGCTGCTCAGTGTTGCCTTTGATATGCTTCCAGAGCTGGGAGTGGAAGGGTTCTTCTGAATCGGCTACCTGGGGCCGCTCAATAATAAGTTTCTTCTCAGAGGTCCTTAGGTGGGCATTCTTGTATCCGTTACGGTAGCCGTTTCGCACTTGGCCGTGGTCATAATAAGCCTTACCAATGTATTCGCTAACCTCTTTTTCTAACAGCTCTTGGACTAATTTACGCATGCTTAACTGCATTAGTTGGCCAAACAGTTTTTGGTTATTCCCATTTTCATCAAGGCTGGAGAAGATATCCATAATTTCCTTGCTTATGCGCTCAGATGGTGGTATCCTTTTCTTTGGCATGATGGCCTCCTTTGGTTTTGGGCCTTTACAGGCCCTAGGTTAAACGATCTAACCAATAGGATACCTCATGCCTTTACTTTTTTACAGCAATTTTAGCACATGACCTTGGGAAAAATTTTAGTACATGTAGCTTTTCATTATAAAGAAGAAAAATTTAAATATTTATCGCAAGTATTAACCAAAATTAAGACTTGCGATTTCTCGGCAATAGATATCGTTATTAATACTAATACTATAGAAT
>CAYOMI010000307.1:0-1633 GCA_964405005.1 uncultured Planctomycetales bacterium
CCTTATTTTAACTCCTAATCTTTCTACTAAACTGGCGTCATCCGTAACTTCTCTATTACCGAACGTCTCATAAGCCTTCAAAATCAAATCCTTCTTAAATACCTGCGGCGTCTGAATCTCCCAGAGATTTTTTCTATCCAATGTCTTCTTTATTACAAATCCGTTCCTGACACTTTGACACTTTGACACTTTGACACTTTTAATAGTTGCTTTTACTGGCACGCCCACAACCGCTGCACCATATCTATCCGCTTCTTTTATCAAAGAAGAAATTATGTTTTTATCAATAAATGGTCGAACGCCATCATGTATCAAAACTAAATCTACCGTATTATCGAGTGCCTCAAGCCCCCTTTTAACAGAATCCTGACGTCTCCTGCCGCCAAGAATCACTTCTCTTATTTTATCTATACGGTATTTTTTAATCTTATTTGTAATCCGATGCGTATTTTCTGAATTAGTGACCAAGATAATATCCTCTATCTAAGGATGTTGGTTTAAAACCTCAAGACAGTAGATTAAAATTGGTTTGTAATTTATCCTGGTAAGTAGTTTTGATACTTTTGATTTGAGTCTTAAGCCCTTCCCCGCGGCAAGAACTATGGCGCTTACCTGCATGATTATTTTTCTAACTTGGTAAAAATCATTCTGCCAGCCTGCGTCTGTAAGACACTGGTCACCACAACTCTTACATCCTGACCGATAAACCTGCGCCCATCCTCTACTACAACCATTGTGCCGTCATCTAAGTATCCTACCGCCTGGTTATGTTCTTTGCCTTCCTTGAGTAGTTTAATATGTATTTGCTCACCGGGGAAAACCATTGATTTTAGGGCATTGGCCAGTTCATTTATATTTAGGACCTTTACTCCCTGGAGACTGGCTACGCGATTCAAATTAAAATCAACCGTGAGTATCTTGGCATCCAACAATTTGGCTAATCTTACCAGTTTTGCATCTACCTCTGCAACATCGGGAAATTCCTCTTCGTGAATAGTTATAGACTGTCCTGCTTCCTTCTGTATCGTATGTAAAATTTCCAGACCCCGTCTTCCCCTCTGTCTCTTTATAGGGTCCGTTGAATCTGCAATCTGCTGTAATTCCTTTAAGACAAATCTGGGTATAACAATTTTCCCTTCTAAGAATTTGGTCTTAAATATATCCGAAATTCTGCCATCAATAATAACACTAGTATCGAGTAAAGCAACCTCTTCTTGCTGGTCTTGTCGACGGAGTCTCACATAAGGAATAATGATATTAAATTCATCCTTACCGCGCAGCCCAATTACCATACCTAAATAACAGAATATCAATGTCAAAGTAACCCTTATGAGTAACAAGGCTTCCTCTGATATCGGCGCTACGCTAAATGCATCGGTAACTAATTTAGCCATAATCAGACCTAATATAAGCCCAAAGACCGTACTAGAAAGCCCCTTTACCGATACCTTGCGCATGCCTGCTTCTGAAAGAATAATTATTAAACTTACCAGAGCGCCTCCTAAGGCTCCCCATATACCCAAGCCTCGGGGGTCAAAAGTTTGATAACCTATAATCATAGTACAGAGAATAAAAAGAATACGGACAAATAATAAATTCATAATATTTACCTCCTCAAGAGTATATCCAGCGC
>CAYOMI010000308.1:0-1625 GCA_964405005.1 uncultured Planctomycetales bacterium
GCCGCGCTCTACCACTGAGCTACCTCGGCTATATATTTAAGTAAAATACATTAAAGAAATTCTACTACAAAAGAGTAAAATATCAAGAAAATAAAAAGGCTATTTTGACTGCTCCATAATTTTTACAAACATCTCCTGAGCTAAATTAAGGTTAGGAAGATGGTATCTGCGGCAGGAGATTCTTAAGCGTGTAGTCGCACGTGTCAACCTAATTAGCCTAATCCATACGCAGCTTGAATCTGCAGCTAACTCAATATATCCGGTTGTGTAATTTTCTTCTTTAACAGTGCCACGAATTTTACTTACCATCAAAGCAGACTCCCAGAGCTTATCATAAGGTTTATCTGTTTCGCCTTGAATGGTATCTTTACTTACTGCATAAGCACCCAATCCACCTGCAGCTGCTCCAATGATTAAAGGTGCACAACCCGCAATTATCATCGTAAAAAACGGAAGCAAAAAACAAAAAATTATTATTTTTTTCATTTTAGTTCCTTTCTGACAAAAACTTTTATAAAACAAAATACAGTAAGCCCCAAGATTATACCCCAAGATAATACTATAAAAACCCAGCCCCCAATCTTCATTTGACAGTCTCCGACTTAATCTTTTTGCGTCTCCAGGCTATCTTTACCATTATGGCCAGAAGAAGAAATATTAAAATTAATCCTATCCTTGTGCTTAAAATAAAACCTTTATCTGCCGCAGAAACATTTCTCATAAATATTATGGGAAGCCACTCCTGCCAGAACCATGCACCTATTATAAAAAATAGAAACAAAGGTGTAATATACTTAATAATAAACTTATAAATTCTCGGGACCGGTATATCTGCGCCTTTATGTATTTCATCCCAGGCATTCTCCATCCCAAAAACCCAGGCAAAAAGTATGGTTTCAATAGTAGCAAATAATACCAAAAAGAATGTCCCGCCCCAGAAATCCAATTCATCGACCACGCCTCTTCCCAAAAAGAAAATCACCGGCTGACACAGAATAAAGGAAACAATTCCAAATATAGATACTGCCTTTTTTCGGTCAATGTCAAATTCATCTTCCAAAAATGCTACTGCTGGTTGGGCAAGCGAAACCGAAGAAGTTATACCGGCTAAAAATAATAAGAAGAACCAAATAAAACCAAATATAAACGCCAAAGGCAATTTATTTAAAACTAAAGGCATAGTCACAAATCCTAAATTAAATACGCCCGAACGAGCGATATTCTGAATATCTATTGGCCCAAAGAAAACAAAGGCAGCAGGAATAATGATACTGCCACCCAAGATAACCTCAGCCAATTCATTGGTACTTGCAGCAGTCAAGCCAGAAAGCACTACATCGTCACCTTTGGATAAGTAACTAGCGTAGGTAAGGATAACGCCAATGCCTACACTTAAAGTGAAGAATATCTGACCGGCTGCCTCCAGCCAAACTTTTGCGGATTTTAAGGCAGAAAGGTTAGGGTTCCAGAGAAATCCGAATCCGTTAAAAACATTCCAGTCGGGCTTGGTGATATCAGGTGTACCTAAGGTGATAACCCTGAGCGTAAGTATTAAACCAAAGATAAATAAAAGTGGCATTGCCCATTTACAAAGTCTTTCTATACCACCTCTTATTCCATAATAT
>CAYOMI010000309.1:0-1623 GCA_964405005.1 uncultured Planctomycetales bacterium
CAATTGTTCTTATTTTTTTATCCACTCTTTAATAGTTTTTGTTACGCTATTTACATCGAGCTTATTTAAACATTGCAAATATTCCCTCTTGCCATATTTCCTGCAGAATTGATTCGGTATGCCAATAAATTTAAACGACGGAGCGTTTCTTTTAGCGATCAACATCTCACTAATTGCGCCTCCAAGGCCTGAGGTAACAAAGTGTTCCTCTAAAGTTACAACATATCCTACCTTTTTAATAATATTCCAGAGAATTTCCTCATTGAGGGGTTTTATTTTGAATAAATCAATCACTCCCGAATGAATTGATTGAGCAGATAGATTTTCGGCAACCTTTAGAGCGTTATAAGTCATTCTACCCGTAGCAATGATAATTAAATCTCTTCCCTTTTTCAGTAAAGAAAAACCTCTGGAAATATCAATACCCTTCTCATTATTATATATTAAAGGGAAACCTGTCCGATCAAGTCTCACATATTTGGGCCCCTTTTGCCTATAACATACCCTCGCAAGAAAATCCGCCATGGTGCTATCAGAGGGACTATAGATAGTCATTCCCGGAAGTGACCTCATTAAAGAAATATCCTCTGTTCCGTGATGAGTGGGACCTAAAGTGGAATAATCAAATCCGGCGCCGATACCTACAATCGTCACCGGTAAATCCATACAGCATAAATCAACCCTTATCTGCTCGTAACAGCGCATAGTCACAAAGGGAATAATAGCGTAAATATAAACAGTTTTACCCGACATCGCCAGGCCTGCAGCTACACCAACCATGTTTTGCTCAGCTATACCAATATTGATATACTGATTGCTCAATTTCCGCTTGAATTCGTCAAGACATATCGCGCCCGTATCAGCGGTAATTAAAATTATATTCTTATCTTTTTTAGACAAATTATATAACGAATCAAAAAAGACATCTCTCATTCCTTTTATCCAGCGTGCCATAATCTTTATTCCTCCCAGAATTTATTCACTCAGTGATAATTCCCTTCGCGCCGTCTTTAATTCTTCTCCTACAGGTATACGGTAATGCCAAATGGGCTTGTTTTCCATAAATGAAATACCTTTGCCTTTAGTGGTTAAGGCGATTATTACTAAAGGTCTATCGGATTGGCGGGAGTCTAAATCATTCAAGACCGAAAGGAGCTGTTCAAAAGAATGTCCATCAATAACAGCAGTGTCCCAGCCAAAGGATTTCCATTTCTCTTCCAGGGGTTCAACATCCAAGTATCTTTTAAGAAAATCCGTAGCTGAAAGCCTATTATTATCAATAATAGCGACCAAATTATTTAAGCGATGTTGTGAGGAAAACATAGCAGCTTCCCAGACAGAGCCTTCGTGGCATTCTCCATCTCCCAATAACACAAAGCACCTATAATCCTTTTTATCCATCTTTGCCGCCAAAGCAATGCCCGCAGCAATAGATAAACCGTGACCGAGAGACCCTGTGAAGGCCTCGACACCGGGGATGATATCTTCGGTATGACCACCTAACCGGCTTCCTTCACAAGTAAACGTCATCAATTCAGATACCGGGAAGAAACCGATATCGGCTAAAATAGCATATAACGCCACGGCTGCCTGTCCTTTGCTGAGTATAAATCTATCCCGGCC
>CAYOMI010000310.1:0-1614 GCA_964405005.1 uncultured Planctomycetales bacterium
ATATAACACGCTACCAAGCCAATTTCAAGGAGTTTTTACGCTCTTTAGTAAGCGTTTTCTTTTTCTGAAAAAAAATCGCGGTTAGATTTCACCGCTTCTTACGTCTATTAGAGTAGGAGGTGGTAAAAATGAAAAAATATGTAGTAGTTTTGGTGGTGGTTTTGTTTATTTTTGCTTCTTGGGTTGGTGTTTTTGCCAATGATGTCATCTGGGATGATATTGGTAGAGGTAATCTTAATCTAAGAACCGTACTGATTGATCCGGATAATCCTCGGGTCATCTATGCCGGTTCAAGTAATGCGGTTCTTAAAAGCGAAGATGGTAGGGCAAACTGGAGAAATATTTTATTAGTCAAGGGTCAGAATAAGGCAGTAAATTTTTTACTCTTTGACCCTAAGGATAAGAATTCTCTTTATGCGGCAACTGGAAATGGCCTATTTTACAGCACTAATCAAGGTAAAGATTGGAGTAGAATCTTTAAGGGTAAAAACTATTTAGAGAATGAGTGCGCAACCTTAGCCGTGTTGCCTTATGGCATTTATTTAGGCACAAAAGCAGGACTTTTTGTAAGTAGAGACAAAGGTCGTAGTTGGTATAAGGAAACAGGAAAATTAGGTAATAGCCATATATTGGCCATTGCTTACAATCTAAAAGAGCCAGATTATATCTATGTAGCTTGCGTAGATGGTATATTTAAGACCCAAAATAAAAGCAAAGATTGGGAGGATATTTTTGTTACTAGCCCCACAGAAAATAATGACCGGGAGGGGGAAGAAGAATTAGAAGACCAAGATGAGAAAAGTAGAGTTTCTGAAATAAGATATATCATCATAGACCTTAATAACTTAAACCGTCTTTACCTAGCTACTTCAAGAGGAGTTTATGAAAGCAATGATAAAGGCCAAAGTTGGAAGGCACTATCTGATTATGGTCTACTTAATCGCGATGTAAGATTTCTGTTAGTTTCTTCTGAATCTCGCCTCTATGCTGTTACAAAATCAGGGATATTCGAGTATATTAATAATAGATGGCAGGAGTTATCCTTGGGTTTGATAACAGACGATATCAGATTTTTGGCCTTAGATAAACAGAATAATTTATATGCGGCTTGTGATAAGGGTTTATTTAAGGCAAAGATAGATTTTGTTAACAAAAGTCAAGATGACATAATAGCGATATACTATAAAAATGAACCTGGAATTAAAGAGGTCCAGCAGGCAGCCATTAAATATGCTGAGGTTGAGCCAGAGAAGATTATGCGTTGGAGGAAACAGGCAACAAGGCGCGCATGGCTGCCTAAAATCACTTTAGAAATGGACCGTGATATGAATAGAACAACCTCTAACAATATTTGGGGAACATATAGTTCCAACTCTACACCAGGTAGACATTATGTTGGACCTGATGATGTGACTAAATATAACAATAAAAATTGGGGCGTTTCTTTAACTTGGGAACTCGGTGATTTAATCTACAATGATGACCAGACAAGTATAGACGTAAGAAGCAAACTAATGGTTCAGTTGCGCGAGGATATTTTAGATGAGGTAACAAAATTATATTTTGAACGCATCCGGGTAAAGATGGAATTGGATAATCTGACTCTAGAAGAAA
>CAYOMI010000311.1:0-1595 GCA_964405005.1 uncultured Planctomycetales bacterium
CTTTGAGTTAGAATTTGGTAAAGGAACGCGTTTTATTTTAGAATTACCTATTGCCAAAGGATAAAAAATGAGTAAATTATTAATTGTTGATGATGAACTTGATGTGCGGGAATTTGCGGCGAATTTCTTTCGTAAGCGAAAAATTGAGGTAATTACGGCAAGTAATGGCCAGGAGGCATTGGCTTTATTTGAAAACAAAAAGCCAGACCTCATTCTTCTGGACATAAAGATGGAAGGAATGGATGGAATCGAGGTACTCAGATACATTAGAGAAAAGGATAAGATTATTCCGATAGTTATGGTTACCGGCAAGGAACCTCAAGAAGACGAGGCGCTTAAAAGATGTAAGGAGTTAGGAGTTTTAGATTATATTCATAAGCCACTGGAATTAGATGAGTTAGAAAGAGTGGTATTGTCAGTGTTACATTGATAATATTTTTAGGGACAGTCCCCTTCGGGGACAGTCCCTTCTATGAATATAGGGAAAGTTATGGCAATTGATTATAAAAAGGAATTAGAGTCAGCAGCTAAAAGCATGATTCTGGTTCATGAGCCGGATACCCTTATCAGGATGATAGTTAGACTGATGGTGCAGAGGGTAAAGGTTCTCCACGCAGGGATCCTCTTGCATGACGACCAGCAAAATACATACATACTTCGCGTTTCCCGAGGTCCTACCGGAGTCAAAGTTCCTCGAGAATTCGCGCGTATGGATTACGATAACCCCCTAATTCGCTTCTTCCGGGAGCGAATGGATAAAGAGATTTTTGGGGACGGCTTAATTATATATCATGAGGCTAATCGGCTTTTAAGAAAAAGAATAGGCCTTAAAGAAAAAGAAATTATAAATGGGGCTTTATATCAAATGAAGATATTAGAAGCGGTTGTCTGTATTCCCAGTTATTTCCGTGAAGATTTATTGGGAATATTATTTCTGGGAAAAAAGAGAAATGGCCGAAAATTTCACCGCAAGGAACTGGATTTCTTTGTTGCCCTTGCCTCCGATGTGGCAATGGCAATTCGTAATGCCCGGCTCTTTAAGCAACTCCAGGATGAACTGAATAAAAGGCAAGAACTATTTATAAATACAACTATTGCTTTAGCTGCGGCAATAGAAGCTAAAGACCCTTATACCCGTGGCCACACTCAACGGGTAACTAATTTGAGTTTAGAAATCGGCAAGAGAATAATGAAAAGACAAGATATGAACCTGGAGGAGAAATTTTTAGAGCATTTACACATTGCCGCACTGCTCCACGATATTGGAAAAATCGGTGTCCCAGAGGGAATTCTCAATAAAGAAGGAACTTTGACTGACGAGGAAAAGCAAAAGATGCAACTTCATCCGGCAATAGGCGCTGCTATATTACAACCGATAAGGGAATTAGAATCAGCAATTCAGGGGGTTAAATATCATCATGAACGATACGATGGTGGGGGTTATCCAGAAGGATTAAATGATGACAGCATACCAATAATTGCGGCAATTATTGCTGTTGCCGATACCTTTGATGCGATAACTTCAGACCGCCCCTATCGGAAGGCAATGGGCAGAGAGGAGGCTGTTTTAGAGATTAAACGAGTTTCTGGCCAAC
>CAYOMI010000312.1:0-1591 GCA_964405005.1 uncultured Planctomycetales bacterium
GGATTGCTTCCTGGGCTGTATCAGGGTCCCGGATCTCACCGATTAAGATGATGTTGGGGTCATGCCTTAAGAATGCCCTTGTGGCATGGGCAAAACTGATCCCCTGTTTCTCGTTAATCTGCACCTGGTTTATTAAGGGCATCTTTATCTCCACAGGGTCCTCAATTGTTAGAACTTTTGTGGAAAGTGATTTTAACTGGTTCAAGACTGCATAAAGTGTAGTGGTCTTTCCGCTTCCTGTGGGGCCGGTGATGATGATAATGCCGTGGGGCTTACGCACTATGCGGCTTATATTGTCAAAATGCAATGCGTCAAAACCTAAGTTAGGAAGGGTGATCAGGGTTTTATTCACATCCAGAAGCCTTAAGACAAGCGCAGGCCCAAAAACAGAAGGTATACAGGATACCCGGATATCCACAGAATGCTCGGAATAGCTATGCTGAAACCTGGCATCGTGAAACCTGTAGAAATCAGATACCGTGATCTCTGCACGGCTAAATACCACGTTAATCAAATTGTTATGCACCTCTAGAGGGATGCAAAACTTAAAATAAAGTATGCCGTCAATCCTAAAACGTATGGTGGATATTTTTTCTTCCGGCTCAATGTGGATATCGGTGGCATTGTGTATTATCGCGTCATTAAGCAATTCATCCAGGAGCCCTTTTAACTCATCGCCGACAATACCTTTTTCTTTAAGCAGGTTGATTTTCTTGTCAATCTCCTGTTTTATCTTCCTGTTCTTTAAGAGCTCTAAGCGCTGCCGGATTGCTCCTTCGCTTCCGATATATCGTTCTTTGTCTCCAAGGCCCAAGCTTACTAATAAATCAGTTGCCTCGGTATCAAAGGGATAGGCGAAAACAAAAACAAGTTCATTTTCCGTCTCTACCGGAATAAACGCCCTGTCGATCAGGAAATCCAAACCGATTTTTTCTATTACCGGTATGTCTAAGACATACTTTTTGTCAAAATACTTCCAGCCAGCCTGCTTGGCCAGAGCCTTAGCTATATCCTCATCGCTTGCGAAGTTGTAATATTTGAGGATCCTGCCCAGCCTTTGTACAGGAGAGGTATTCCTCTGGATATCCAGGGTAAACTCCAGCTGCTCTTTATTGATAACTTTAGCGCTTAAAAGGATATTTCCTATTTCTTGTACAGGCATTTTAATTTATGAAGCTGAGCTTAAATGAGCTTCCGTCAACCTGTTTAAAAGTAACACCTGTTGGCTCAATTCTCTCTACAGTTAATTTCGAAGCAATGGAATCCCCTTCCTTAAAAACATAAGGAGAACCTTTTAAGCTGATCTGGCCTTCCTTTAGGTTATCCGCTATCACCAAAAGTTGCATCTTTATATCCGCTGGATCTACCAAGGGAGCTTTTGTGCTTTGCGTAAAACCGCCTGCTATTGATGAAACATCTCCCTTTCCCTGCGGTAAAGCCTTATCGATTTCAAAGATCTCTTTTTCCGCCTGCCTTTTCTTAAGCATTAGGTCGCTTTTCTCTAAATCAAGCTTGATGACTTCAAGCTCCTTTTGTTTATTCTCTAAAACCTCCCTATAGGCCCTTATATTTTCCAGGTCCTGCTCGCCAG
>CAYOMI010000313.1:0-1578 GCA_964405005.1 uncultured Planctomycetales bacterium
AGTAAAAATAAGGGGCGCTCCTGGTGTAAAGAGCCGGGCATATTTGGCAATAGCCAGATATTAAATATTGCCTATAATCTTAGCGAGCCAAATTATATTTATATCGCCAGTTTAAATGGTGTGTTTAAAACCTCTGATGCCGGGAAGAGCTGGGAAAAGATTTTCGTGGCACATTCTGTGGAAAATACAGACCAGAATAATGAGGCGATAAAAGACCAGGATGAACCAGCGCAGTTTTCCGATATAAAATACATAAATATTGACCCCAATAATCTAAACTGCCTTTACGTTGCCACCGCTAAGGGGGTTTATAGAAGCCAGAATAAAGGTAAGTCTTGGGATTGGTTAACCGACTACGGATTACTCAGTAAGGAGGTTAAGTTTTTACTGATGTCCTTTAAATCAACTATTTATGCGGTTACAAAATCCGGCATCTTCGAGTATACAGAGGAACGCTGGCATGAGCTGTCATTAAGGCTTACGACAGAGGAAATTAGATTTCTGGCGCAGGATAATCAGGGTAATTTATATGCGGCTAGTGAGCGGGGGTTATTCAAGGCAAATGTTAAGGATACCCTAGGCAGTAGCAAAAATAGCACTCTCGAGCTTTATTATAAAGACGAACCTAAGATAAGCGAGGTTCAGCAGGCAGCAATTAAATACGCTGAAGTTGAGCCGGAGAAGATAATCAAATGGAGAAAGCAGGCAGCAAGAAGGGCGTGGCTACCAAAAATTACCATAGATATGGATAGAGATAAAAAGAGGACAATCTCTAAAAGTATCTGGGGTATTTATAGTTCATATAGCAATGGTAATGAGACTGCACCGGGTAGATATTATATTGGTCCGGACGATGAAACTAGATACAACAATACAAACTGGGGCGTATCTTTAACCTGGGAGCTGGGAGATTTAATCTTTAGCGATGACCAGACTAATATTGACGTGCGCTCTCGGCTGATGGTACAACTGCGCGATGACATATTGGATGAAGTAACCAAAACTTATTTTGAGCGCCTGCGGGTAAAGATGGAATTAGATAATCTTTCCATTGAAGACCGCAAGAAACGTTTTGAAAAAGAGCTAAGATTGCAGGAACTCACCGCCTCCCTGGATGCGCTTACGGGAGGTTACTTCTCGCAACACCTAAAAAATTAGGGACAGGTCCTAACTTCTGAGAAAAATTAGGGACAGGTCCTAACTTCTGAGGGTACTAATGCCTAGGGTTGCACGTTTGGTTATTCCTGGATATCCACATCATATAATTATGCGCGGCAATAACCGGCAGAAGATATTTTTGAGTGATGAGGATATGAAAATATACCTTAGACTTTTAAAGATATATACACGAGAGTGGGAGTGTGAAGTTTTAAGTTATTGCTTAATGCCAAATCATACCCACTTTCTACTAGTCCCTCTTAAACAGGAATCACTTGCCAAAGCCATGCAGGCGTTGAGCCTTACCTACACGCAATATTTTAATAAAAAATATAATTGCACAGGTAGAATTTGGGAATCCAGATTTCGCTCTTGCGTTGTTGATAGAGATAGTTACCTCTGGATGGTCTTGAAATACAT
>CAYOMI010000314.1:0-1575 GCA_964405005.1 uncultured Planctomycetales bacterium
CTTAGTGTTCAATTCCGCGTGGATTTCTAAACCTATGGTCGGCTTATAGTTCATATGTTTTTGCGTGCCGCAAAGGGATTGTAATAATAATCTTTGTTCTCTAGGGTAGCAGCCCAAGAGGCCGGCATTTCCTCCATATCAACATTGATATATTTTCCCAACAGGGGCTGTATTTTGTTTATTTGACGATAGCACTCTTGAGCGATTCTTCTATAAGAAGGATGACCCTTCTTGCCGCTTCTTAAGGATATAAAATGGTGAAGCTCCCTCAAATTCCAGGTAATCAGCACTCTTTTTCTGAAACAAAGAGGAACAATATATTGAGCTTCTTCTTTAAATTGGGAAGATATTTTTTCAAAGGCCTCAACCGAGTTTTCCACGGCTTTCTTAAACTTGTCTTTAAAACCGGCCTCTTCAATTTCCGGCGGCATATCATAGCCATGCACAACCGTGGCTTTTTGGTTGGTCTGGGTGCACATTCTGTGTCTTTGGATATCTCTAAAAGCACCGTAGTCAATTAAAATATCAAAAGTGTAATAAATATGCTCTAATTCTCTTAGAGGCGCATCAAACTTATCCCTTCTTTTTAGGGCCTCGCCAATAATCTCTTCTTTTTTTTCTTCGGCCATATTATCAACTCTGGCCTCTATTTCCCTATAAGATAAATTGGTGTAAGGATAAAGCAAGGCAGCAATAAGTTTATTTTCTGCATCTTTATCATAACTTACTATTGTTACCGGTTCGGCCGAACCTGCCTCTTGGGGCAGTTCTTTGGCCAATTCTTGGAGTTTTTCTTTGGTTTGCATTAGATAATTATTTTTGTTGGCAAAACGGACCAGGGTTGGAACTTCGGTTACGGCTTTTTCTTTTATTTCTTGGCCGATATCCTGCATCTCTTTTAAAGGATGAGAAAGCATTTTTTTAATTAAATGCTCTAACTCTCTGGCGTTAACGGTCATGCCAAGATTAGTGAGAGTTGCTGTAGGCAATAAATATCTGATGTTGTCGCAAGCCCTGGCTTTGGAAATCATTTCATAAAGAGAATCACTCTCTTCTTTTTGGGGATATTTCTTTTTGGCAAACTCTTTCATTGGTTCGGCTATTTCTTGATAAGTGTCCATTAACAGATTAACGGCATTCTCATAAACAGGACCAAGCTCAGAGTTCATTACGTTCTCGGGTTTATAAACCCTGTCTTTGGTAAAAATCTGATACCTGGTTGATTTTTCGGTGAAAGAAGCTAACCTACAATCCTCTATTACTTTGGTAGCTAATATGGAAACGTTTTCTACTGCCAAAGATATTATGGCGTGCTCAGCAATAGAAGAATGACCGTAGCCAACCACCCATTTTTCGTGAAACTCCGCTGATTTTTCTTCGGTCAGCTCTTTGGCTATTTGGTCAAAAGGCTCTGGACTCCGAGAACACTTGGCAAAAGTCACAGCCTTCACTTCAGGCATCATCTCAGAAGGCAAAGTATATATTCTCCTTTGATTATTCATATCTTTAATTCCTCCAATAGGATATTTTTAATTTCTTGGAAAACCTCATCTTTTGATTTTTCTCCGTCTATAA
>CAYOMI010000315.1:0-1572 GCA_964405005.1 uncultured Planctomycetales bacterium
CCTCTATCCTGTCCTGCGCCATGGTGTCCCTGTCGCGGACCGTCACTTTATTATCGCTTAAAGAGTCTACATCTACCGTGATACAATAAGGCGTGCCTATCTCGTCCTGCCTCCTGTATAATTTGCCGATGGCGCCCGTATCATCATAAACTACAACAAGTTCTTTCTTTAAATCTTGCATTATTTTCTTGGCCAAACCTACTATCTCGGGACGATTTCTCAAAAGCGGTAAAACAGCCACTTTAATCGGGGCAAGAAATTTGTGAAACTTAAGCACCACGCGTGTTTCATTTTTCACTCTTTCCTCATGATATGCATCGACTAAAAATGCTAATAAACTCCGATCGACTCCACCGGAAGGCTCTATTATAAACGGGAAAAATCTTTCTTTTACCGCGTCATCAAAATATTGCAAATCCTTCCCGCTGTACTCAGAATGCTGCCTCAAATCAAAATCTGTACGATTAGCGATGCCTTCCAGCTCGCTCCATCCAAAAGGAAAGTTATATTCTATGTCAGTGCACGCCTTGGCATAATGCGCCAGTTCTTCCTTGCCATGTGGCCGTTTTCGTAAATTATCTTTGTTCATACCCAGACCAATATACCAGTTGTACCGACTCTCAATCCATTCTTCCAGCTTTTTATCCGCATCTTGGGGTTTGACGAAATATTCTATTTCCATCTGCTCAAACTCGCGTGTCCTGAAAGTAAAATTACCGGGGGTAATTTCATTACGGAAAGACTTGCCGATCTGCGCCATGCCAAAAGGCAGTTTGGGGTGCCTGCTATCCAAAACATTCGAAAAATTTACAAAAATACCTTGCGCAGTTTCTGGCCTTAAATATACTTTTTGGGCGGTTTCTTTCACGGGGCCAAACAATGTTTCAAGCATTAAATTCGCAGACATTGATTTTTCAGGAAGAGGATTACCACAATGCGGACAGGGTACCTTGGCTATCCCATCTTGAGAGGCCGCTATTCTACCAACAAAAGTTTTAAAGTCAAAATCGAATCCTTTGAATTTGTAATTTAAATCCGCGATCCATGATATCGTGACTTCTGGCTCTTTAACCAGCGAAAGATTAGGCGCTAATTTTTTACCCTCTTTCTTAGCCCATCTTATCATATAACCGGTATCTTTATCACCCAGCATCGTTTCTTTTAGTGAAATAAACCATGGGCTACTCCAAATCTCATCCCAAATTTTATCCAATCTGAAAAAGTTTGAACAGGCGGGACATCTTGTAAACGGGTCGGCAAAACTTTTAAGGTGCCCAGAGGCTTCCCACACTCTGGGATGCATTAGTATGCTGGCATCGATGCCAAAGACATCGTCACGCTCATATACGTTGGCCTTCCACCAGGCTCGTTTTACATTATTCTTCAGCTCAACACCATAAGGGCCATAATCCCAAGCGTTGGCCAGGCCGCCGTAAATCTCGCTCGATTGAAATATAAAGCCCCGCCTCTTGCAAAGCGAGACTATTTTATCCATTAAACTTTCTGATTGCTGCATATTATATTATAAATCCCTTCGCGTTGTGTATCCTAACACACCGGGCCGCCAAAATC
>CAYOMI010000316.1:0-1544 GCA_964405005.1 uncultured Planctomycetales bacterium
GTAACCGCCCCATATATATGCCCATCCGCCGATTGATGTTTTTTTAGCCATTTTTTCTCCTTTTAATTATTTTTTTTATAATACAGGTATAACGATTACAAATGACATTTTATTTTTTTATTTCGCTATTTAATTACCCTTTATACTTCTTTATCATTGGGGCGTCCATGTTTATGTCAGGGCCGAAGAACTTGATAATAAGCAGTTCGCCTGTGCCCTCGTTTTTTACAGTAATGGGTTTTATAGCCCTGTCGTGGCTGACAAGCAGCTCGTCACATTCAAAGTTACCTGCTTCTATTTTGTGGCCGTCAAAGTTTCCTTTGCCCCTCCATACAAGTATGTTAAAGACACCCTTTTCTGTAAATGTAAAGCTTTCCCCAGGTTTTACTTTTATCCTTTTACCTGAAAACTTTGTAGTGTTGTAGTATATCCAGTGCTCTACTCCGCCTTGCTGTTTTGACTCTTCAATAAAAACATTGGGCAGGTGGTGGTTTTCATAAAAGTAAGGGTCTCCTGATTCTTCCCAGTTTATCTGCTCTATTATTGCACGCTCGCCCTTTGTCTTTCTGTAGTCGTCACATACGTCCTTAAAGAGAAGCTCTTTTGATATAATCTTGCCTGCATTTTTAGCCTGCAGCATCGCAAACACATCTGAGTCTTCCTGAAGCTCAATGGTAAGGGCTGTGCCGGGCGCATGAAGGACCCCTGAGGGCAAAAAGAACCCTTCTCCGGGTACGTTTAGGTATGCCCTTGAATGGGAAAGGATAAGGTCGTCTTTCCACTCTACCAGGTGGGGAAGCAGTATGTCATATTTTTTCTGATCAGTAATATAGGGATGCACCCCAAAGAATGTCTCGGGATGGGCGCCAGTGTCAACATCTTCCGGAAAGTAGTATGCCTCGTCTTTTGAGTTTTTTCCCACAAGGCAGGCATCCTTTTGCATCTGGTGTATGTGATACTGTATCCTTGATGCAAAATCATAGATTTTTGCAAGCCTTCCAAGGCCTGTGTGCGTCTTTGCATACTGGGTCCCCATGATAAGGCCGCCTGCTGCATCTACTGCATCCTTTAGAAGGATAGAATCGCCTGAATCAAGGTTTAGGTATGAGAGGCCCTCATCTGCAGGGCTTATTGCATTGTCTGCTTTTGTAACTGACGCAAGCCATCTCTCTGATATAAAGCCGCGCTCGCCTGCATTGTACTGTTCTTCAGAAAGGCCAAGCCTTCTTCCCGGAGGAAGAAAGTCACGTGCCACCCAGGCGGGCTTTAGCTTTAAGATACCGCCATTGTCTGAGAGCTCTTTTTCTACTGTTTTTCTGATGTCAGCCATGTTTTACCTCCCGAAACACAAATTGAATAGTTTTTTCACTAATTATTTACCGATAAATTAAAATACCTGCCTGCAATCTTTTATGTCTAATATTTTTATTGTCTAATCAAATTACTAATTCTTAAATCCTAGCAGAATAAACCCTTAAGGAATTTCAAGCCTTTTTCAGCAAGTATGAAATTACTTTTTTCAGTATCTCTCCATATGGAAGCAG
>CAYOMI010000317.1:0-1544 GCA_964405005.1 uncultured Planctomycetales bacterium
ATCCATACCCATGCAAATCATTATATAACTTTTGCGCGGCAGCTTCAAATACTTTTAAAAGGGGCCAGGCGCGCCTGGCGGTAATGTCAAATAAATTGTGTAAATTCTTTTAACGGCTTATCCTTCCACTTATTATTTAAGCGCGTTAGTATCGCATAGATTATCCGGTTTACGCTGTCTTGATTGGTAAAGCAACTCATCGGCCTGGTGCGCCTGCGCACTTCTCTGAAGGCGCGTTCTATGACATTGGTGGTTCTGATACGTCTGCGAATAAGCTTTCTATATTGTTCTTTTATAGGTATCTCTAAGAAGTTAAGCAGTTCATCTAAGTCTTTTTCGATGCAGCTAACAGCCTGAGGGTATTTTCTCTGCCAGCGGCTCTTCCAGCGCTTGAAGATTCTCACTGCTTCGCGCTTAGTCTCGGCCTTGTAGATTTCCTTAGCTTCAGATAAAACTTCTTTTTCATCGCTCTTTTTCAAGTATTTGGCTACATTCCTTAGCTTATGTACCCAGCAGTGTTGCCTTTTGGTATAGGCGTAGACTACATCCAAAGCTGCATGTAGGCCCTTACAGCCGTCGGTGATGATAAGCTTTAAGTTATCTCCCTTGAGGCCCCTGGTGTAAAGATCATTAAGGAAGGCCTCCCAGCAGTTTTGCGACTCTGAAGAAGCAATTCTGAAGGAGATAAGCTCTTTTTTACCAAAGACAGTTATGCCGTAGGCGACCAGCACCAGCTTCTTTTCTGCATGTAGCGAAGTTTTTACTTTAAGCGTTATGCCGTCGAGGAACAAGAATTGGTATTCGTCAAGCAATTCCCGTTTGTGGAATTCCTTGACCTTGCTGTTGAGGCTCTTTGTTACGCTGGATACACAAGAAGCAGAGAAGGTTGTCTCAAGAAGCGGTTTTAGAGCGCCTGATACATCTCTGGTTGAGACACCTGCCAGGAATACATTACAGATAGCTTCATTTACTGCTGCCTGCCTTCTTTGATAGCGTTGGAATATATTTGTTTTAAAGAATCCTATGCGGGAGCGGGGCACTTTTATATTAGCCATCGGCCCTAATTCGGTATCAAGGTTTCGGTAGTAATAACCATTGCGCCAGTCAACAGGATTTTCAGCTCTTTGATGTTTTTGGGTCCCCAGGTATTGTTTTATTTCGTCTAACATAGATAGTTCCATCGTGTCTTTTAAGAGAGAGCGGGTATGCCGCTTGATGTCGAGCCAGAAGTTAGCATCGGTGCAAGAGTCAACAAATTCCTTTACGCGGCGCCACCGTTGTGTTAGATTAGCGTCAAAGGCTAAGTACTGCATAAGGCGTACTCCTTTCTCTATTTGGGGCACTGGCGTGACCCCATGTGGTTAATAAAGCATTCTCAAGAGAAGGATACGCCTTTTTTATTAGATTTCAAAGAAAAAGTGGTTTCGGGCAAAAGTGGCTAAATTCTTGTCCTCTAATCTTGCGCTAGAGCCACGAATAAAACTCAACCCATACAAAACCATTGCCTCTTTGAAGCGAATTTACACAATTTCCAGTATACTACC
>CAYOMI010000318.1:0-1520 GCA_964405005.1 uncultured Planctomycetales bacterium
AGAGGCCGGCGTGGAATTGACGGATATAAAGCAGTTCCACACCTATTCCGAGCCTGACCGCGACCCGCGCTTTCATACCGTCAGCACGGTTTTTATTGCCAAGGCAAAAGGTAAGCCGCGGGCAGGCGATGACGCCGCAGGCCTGAAAGTTATAAACTTGAGCGAAATCAAAAACTTTACCTTCGCCTTCGACCACCAGAAAATCCTCGCGGATTACCTCGCCTACAGAAACAAATAATATTCTTCCCTAATTTTTAAAAATCCTGTTAGATTCCGTTTCCTCCCGCGTCTATTAAAGCAGAAGGGGGAAACGCAACGGAGATATAACTTGACAGAGCCGTAATAAGTAATACAATTGTATATACACTCCATTGCGCAAAGCATTCATGAGGGAGATTAAATGGAGCCCGTTAAAGAGCAGGCGATTAAAGCGCACACGCGGAGTTTCGTTTGAGGAAATAATTCAAAGTAAATTTCTTGGCATTCAAAGGCATCCCAGCCGGGATAATCAAGGGGTTCTGGTATACGAATATAAGGGGTATGTCTGGGTAGTGCCGTTTGTTTTTGAAGCGAAAGGTATCTTTTTAAAAACGCTGTACCCGAGCCGTAAATATCGCAAACTTTATAAAAAGAGGTGATGCTATGAGAAAAATAAGGCTGACCAGAGAAGAACGCTGGGTTGAGGATCATGCGGAGCAATTTGTCCCCGTAAGTAAAGAGGAATATAACGAAATTGTGGAGGCTCTTGAGAGCAGGAAGAAGGACGCTGTTCTAAATATGCGCGTCAACCAGTATGATTTAGACAATATCAAGCAAAAAGCACGGAAATTAGGCATTAAATACCAGACGTTCATTTCAGAAATCCTGCATAAGATTGCCCAGGCATAGAATAGAAGTTATCTGTGAGGTAGTCGCAATTTGCGACCACCTTAAGTTTAGCAGGTCTTGGCTTAAGTTGTTGTTTTAGGTTTTACTTACGCGTGCCGAAATTTTTTGCCGTTTGCTACGGTTTACTCGCCGCTTCCGTCAGTAGGCTATCGTGAGGGCAAGCGTACTCCAGCGGCTCGTAAATCCTTGCAGACTCGAGCATAAGCGAGATGCCAAGAAATTTCTTATGCACGCTCCAGCAAAACCTAAAACTGTTCCTCAGGCGCGTCGCTAAAGATACTTTAAATTTAACCTTCTATTACATATATTATTGCAGGAAGAAAAAGTTTAAATTTGCCTCTTATTGGTAGTATAATATTACTCTACCACAATGGGGCGATAAAATGAGGTTAAAAGAGGTTAAATTTTAAAGCAATTCTCTAAAATAGGAGGTTGCTTTTTGTTTTTAAAAAAGGGGGTATCTATGGTAAGGCTGGGTGTCATATTCATTATTTTGTTATGCTTGCTTGTAACGGGCTGTGGAACATACGCAAAGTTTACCTACCCTTCAGATTATAATAAATTGATACAACTTTATGAAAAGCCCAAATATCCAGTTAATGTTGGGGTTTTACCTTTAGATGATAAAAGAC
>CAYOMI010000319.1:0-1520 GCA_964405005.1 uncultured Planctomycetales bacterium
TATTTAGATTGCTCAAGGAAGCGCCGATATTAAGCAGGGCGATGGTCTTGCCTTTAAGATCGTCTGCACCAAGGTAATTGAAATTAAAGGCGTTGATTAAGGCAAGCGAATCAATATCGATAAGCTTAACCCTAAAACCTACATTTTCCAGGAGATTCAGGCGTTCATTAATTGCATCTTTTTTTACCGCAGCTACTAAAACGAGCATCTGATTATCTGGCAAATCCTGTTTTAGGATATAACCATCTATATTGACCTCAGATATCGCAAAAGGGATATTTTTCTCTGCTTCAAATTTCAGGGATTGCTTAAATTCTTCTTGTTCTATCTTGGGGAAGTTTATATATCTGGTGATTGCCGAAGGACCAGAAATAGAGATATTTATTCTTCTGGTAGCAAGTGACTGCATAATTTTCTTAAAGACCGCCTTTAAATCTTCTGGGATTGGCTCAAAGTTGAAACTGCAAAGTTCTACGCCCTCTGGGACAGATTTCAATTTCACCACTTTTATGGCAGAAGTACCTAGGTCAAAACCTACGGAAAATTTTTCTTTTAAAAATCTGTCTTTAAATTTTTCCAAAAAGGCCTTCATATGATTACCTCTGCCATCAGGGCGCCAGAGGATAAGGGTTATCCTGGTCTCTCCAGGAAAGAATATGGGTATCCTGAGGATTAGGATTACCCAAAAAAATCTGAATTGTCCCGGCATTGTCCTGATTATAAGCAACTATAACGCTCCCATTTATGCGCACATTACCAACTGTCCAGATTAAACCATCTATGTTTGCTCCTGCCCCTCCACCTCCATTTATTGTAACATCGCCTAATACATATGCCGCCCCGTCTATCTGCACCGTTCCGTTAAGACGAAGATCGCCCCTAATGATAAAAAAACCGTGCACTGTGGTATTGCTGAGGTCCAAGTCACTTTCCAAATATACTACATTTGGCGCTCCAGCATAAGGTATAGCCGGATTAGTGAAAGCTGCCGGAAAGCTACTTTCCGGTACATTTAAATAACCTTGATTAGAACTGGTGGTGCGCAATTGCGCAAGCTGTGCTGCAGTTAAAAAGTTCACTGAGGCATGTTGCTGCACTGTCCCATTGACATTTTCGGGATGTTGGGCAATAAAGTCACCTCTGCAGCGTATATTTCCATCCACGCTATAATTATTACCGTTTGCCCGAACATCTCCTCCTGCATATATGGCATTGTTATAAAATAGGTCACCTACAACTACTTCGACAATGCGCTCTACCCGAGGCGCAGCCTGGGTAGAGATAAAACCGTGGGCGAAGAACCGGCGATTCGCTCCCTCAGAAAGTAAAGCAGCTGCACAATCTAATGCTAATCCGCTACCGCTAACACAATATTCACCCTGTCCCAATCCCGTCGCTGCTATAGCAGTTAAATTATAATAATCACTTTTCAATCGGCTCAATGCCTTACTCACTCCCGCCTCCGCTAACCAGAAGGCCTGGGTAGATTCTAAATATCTATTGGTAATATTGCTTTCGGA
>CAYOMI010000320.1:0-1506 GCA_964405005.1 uncultured Planctomycetales bacterium
CAATACTTAAAAGTTTTTATTAATTCGATATCTTTAGAAATAAAAGTGAAATGTCTGCCATCGGAAGATAAATTTCCATCTGTAGTAATTAAGCCTACTGCATAGGCAATATTTGGTGACCACTTAATGTTATTTTTAATAAGGAGAGATTTTTCTTTCATTTGAACAGTTTTAAGTATATCTTAGGCTTGGCATACTGTCAATTAAAAGAATTGCGACCCACTTTTTTTGCTGGTATAATATTTATTCTAATTAAGGAGAGAGAGTATGTTCTTAGATTATTTAAAGATTACCTCAGTTGCGGTCAGTCAGATTCTGCTTTTGGGAGCAATTGGCTATTTTTTGGTGAAGAAGAATATTCTAGGCGAAGACGGACTTAATGCATTAAGCCGCTTAGTTATTGAAATTACGCTTCCGATTTTAATCTTCTGTCAGTTAGTAAAAGATTTTAAATTTAATTTATATCCTAACTGGTGGTCTTTTCCTTTATTAAGTCTAGTGATTAACCTTTTTGGTCTGATAACAGGGCTTTTGTTTATAGGTTTTATCAGAGGCGAGCAACATAGAATACAGTTTTTAAGTTTAACCACTTTTCAAAACTCAGGATATTTGCCTCTGGTGTTGGTGGCAGCGTTATTGCCCAAAGAAAAAATGGATGTGATGTTTATTTATATATTTTTATTTCTTCTGGGCTTTAACTTAGTGATATGGTCAGGCGGTGTATATATGCTTACATTTACGCGGGCTAAGAGGTTTGAGATGGGCAGTTTATTTAGTCCGCCGGTAATTGCTACAATATTTACTTTGGTCCTTATATACTTTGGTCTGGACAAATTTGTGCCAGAAGGATTGATGAAGCCACTGCGTATGGCAGGGGAGTGTACGCTTCCTCTGGCTATGTTTGTGATAGGTGGAAGTCTTGCCCAGATAAAATTAAGACATATTGATAAAAAGGTAATGTTTTATATGTCCTTGGCAAAACTGATAATTTTACCCCTATTGGGTCTTTGGCTAGTTGTGCAGCTAAAGCTTCCTGAGTTATTAGGATTACTGATTATTATGCAATTGGCAATGCCGTCTGCCACTTCTTTGACGCTTATTACCAGACACTATAAGAAAGAAGATTTACTTATCAGCCAGGGCGTATTCTTGGGGCACATTTTTAGCATTATTTCTATACCGCTATTTTTAAGTTTATACTTTGCGCTGATTATGATAAAATGATAAAATTAATCGCTACTAACCGTAAGGCCATTCGCGACTATACGGTTTTAGAGACTATTGAGTGCGGGATAGAGCTTAAGGGTTCAGAGGTAAAATCATTAAGAGAGGGCAGGGTAAATTTAAATGATAGTTTTGCCCGTATCGAGAATAATGAGGTTATATTATATAACACGCATATAAGTCCTTATGAAGAGGCAAGTTACCTAAATGTTCCAGCCACCAGGCCGCGCAGGTTGCTTCTGCGTAGAAGCCAGATAAATAAGCTGATGGGCCAGGTTATGC